>CAYINK010000028.1:5648-10984 GCA_964364765.1 uncultured Gammaproteobacteria bacterium | reverse complement strand
CAATGGCAGCTAAAGAAGGCGCGCATCTGGAATATATAAACATCACGGGTTGTTCAAGTGCAATTTTTTCCGCAAGTCCATGAAAAAAATTAAAAAAAAATCGTCAATTTTTTCTCTGAATCCACTTCGACTGATTATGTTGTTTGTTGGACTTCTTACGGTGCTTTTTTTCATCAAGACACCACAGAATCTCAATCTAAAGAAAAAAGCCGCGTCTTCCACGATTCCTTCAAATATCAGTATTGTGAATATCACGAATAGCTCGTTTACGGTTATCTGGACGACTAATGAGCCTACTACCGGGATAATTATGTATGAAGTAAAAGACAATACTGAATCATCTGTCGTCTATGATGTGAGAGATCAAGAAACCAAATCATTAAAAAAACACACGGCACATTATATACAGGTCAGCGGTCTCAAGCAACAAACAGTCTACTCATTTATCATAGAGTCCGACGGGTCAAGAGTTAACGACGGACCCCAGCCGTTTCTTGTTGCCACAGGCAGAAAAATGGAGAAACTCAACCCTTCTCATCCAATTGCTCTACCAATGCCGGATTTTTCCAAAGAAGGAGACGAAGTAATTATGGTTCTGACTGCGCGAAGTGGTAATATCTATTCCAATGCCATAGCGGCACTCGTCCGTGACAAATACGTCATGTTTGATGGAGGAAATTTTCGACTGAATGATCTTACCGACACCTTTCAGATCAAGGAAAAAACAGATTTGGTGATAACCGTCATAACGGCTCAAGATGTATGGAGTTACACGACGGTTATATCACCGGAAACAAACGTACTTGCCTCATTATTCCTCCACTCAATAGGCGAGTAAGTGTTTCATCGGGCCTTACCATTAGTACTTTCTTTAAGACCATTTAAAATAATTTTTTGTGTCTGTTCGATATCTTCATACATTGCTGTATGCCCTCCTTCATATTCATAAAGAGTTGAATTGGGAATAAGTCTGTCTAATTCTCGTGCTCTTGAAATGGGAAATTGGTAATCATATTTTCCCCATATGAGAATAGTGGGAACAGTAATTTTGCCTATGTCTTCCTTTGAAAATATCTCTCTCATACTGATAATATCAATAACAACCCGCAGTTTAGAAAAATCTTTATTTAGAATTGCTTCTGCCGGGACACTTAAGACAAGTTGTGAGAGATTACTTTTCAAAGATGTAGGAATCCAAGAAGTATAAAAAACAAATGAAAGAATTGGTTTTGCAATACTAAGTAAGAAATCTTGATAAAATGATGAATGTTCAAGTCTGATGGCAGGATCGCCCAAAACCAAAAGACGAATTTTTTCTGAATGCTCAATAGCATATTGTAATCCTATGCGCCCACCGAATGATTGCCCCATCATTATGGGTTTTTCAATCTTTAGTTGATCTAACAATTCGTTCAAGTACGAAACATAATCTTTTGTTTTCCATGGGAATGTTGGCAAATCGGACTTTGAAGCGCCTGGGTGAAGAGGTAAATAAACATAAAAATCACGACTTAAAGCAGTCATTATTTGTTCTTTTCTACATCGGCTCATTTTTTGAGACCCTCCTGTCCCATGGAGAAAAACCAATGGAGGGTTCTGTGGATCACCAGCAGTAAGATAGTACACATTAAGGTCTTTGATCTTTACTGAAGATTCCTTTATATCTGCTGGTTTTTTCAAAGGTTTACATCCAGCAACATAAGGGTAAAGAGGTTTCAAAAAGAAATATAGCAAGATAAGTATAGTTACAAGTAAAACATATCTCATTATTTCACTTTCCATCGTATTTTTATTTTCTCAAATATTCAGATATAATGAAAGCGTTCACCCGTTATTCCATGTTAAATTATACGTCGGTGGCTTTACTTCTACCTACTCCCATCTTTGAGGTGTGACTAACTTTTCTTTTAAAGAGCTTAAGGAAGTTTCAATTCTTGAAGTGATCGTATTTTTTTATCAACATTCTCGATTTGTTCTTTATCCACAGACCCTATTTGAGCAATTTGTTTTTCTACTGCCTGCAACTTCCGATTAGTAGCTTCAACTTGAACTGTTAAACTGGCTAATTGAGTGGCTTTTTCAGCTTCTGTCAAAGCACCTATATTTAGTAATTTTTGAACTGCGTGGCGTACTGTTTTTGTAGCTTCAATACGACGGCGTTCTTCTTCTAAGCTCATTGCCCGTGCTTTAGTCTCAGATTGTTGAGTGAGTGGCTCTGCTAGCTTTTCTTCTCTCGCCTGTAAAACTCCTTGTTCTTTTTCTGCCTCTGTTGTCATTCCTTCAATAACTTCTCCAGTCGCTCCTTTTTTTACTTTAAAAATTCTCATTACATCTTTTGGATTTATTGTAGCGATTTGTTGAGCTACCCTCGTGTCTTCATCCAGTTGTCCTTCCCCAAGACATGATTCGTAAAGTGTTAATTCTGAACCTTGATCAACAACCTCCCCAAACATTCTCTGCAATTGTTCAGCAACCTTCTCAAGATTGTCTGAATTGACAAGGTTACCAAACCCAAATTCCTGTTGAAGAATTTGTCTCGTTTCTGGTATCTCAGCAAGAGCCTGTAAATAACTTACTCCACCAACAAGTTTTCGAGCGAGTGTTATTCTACCTTCAGCAAGTCGTATTAAATCTCCCTCAAGAGTTCCCCTTACATGTTTTCGACCCTCCCTTTCATAATTATTAATTGCTGTTTTGACTTGATAAACATATGTATCTGGGTATCTCAGTAGTGCGATCAACGCTTTTATACCAATCTTATTGGGATTAAAAAGTTCTTCCTGTAGGTCTCTATCCCCTTCATAATAAATATTCTCTATTTTTCGCTGTTTATCAGAAGTTGAGGCATCTTTTCCTACAAGATCATATCCATAAAAATTATATCCGTAACCATTTAATGTACCGTAACCCAATTTGTTTGCAGATTGTTTTATTGCTACCGCCTTGTAAGCTTTGACTTGTGTATCAAGGGTTAATTCTGGATGAATTCTCCTTTGCAGTTCTGCGGCTATTAAATTTGCAGCTTGACCATCAACAACTCGTGTGGCTTTTTCTTTAATTATTTTTTCTATGGCAACCCAACCCTTATCATCTTTTATAGTTTGTTCAACAACATCGGTCAAATGTTGATTATCAAGCTCTTGCTCTCGTAAGTCAGTTCTTGTAACTTGTTGAGAAGCGTACCAGCGGTCTCGATCTCTCTTTAATCTATCTCTCAATCTTTTTTCAGTTTCTTGTTTTAAATCCTGAGCTTGTGTAATTTCTGCAAAACTAGCAAATTTACCTTCACCAAGTGAGGCTAAAACACCGTCAAGCCTATCTTTTGCCGAAAGAGGATACAGTTCATAAGCTTTTTGAAAGCTACTTTTACCATATAAACCAGCTAAACGGGATAAGGCGCCCACACGTGCAGATTCTCCCTGCTCTGGAAGAAATTGGTCAGCCATTTGTATTAATTTGACCGCGGTAAACGGATCGCCACACGATAAAGCAGCCATAACACAAACGTCCAAATCAGCTTGATGTATTTTTTTAACCCGCACTTTTAACTTATGTAGTATTTCGGTCGCAACGTCATCATATCTTAAGCCTCCCTCAATACCTCGCCACGAAGCTTTTGCATCAGAATATCCACCACCACCACTATCTGCACGTAATACTTGAAAGGCAATCCCTATAGTTTCTGATATATTTTCTTCTTCACCATAAAGAGGATCTTTTCCCTTACCATAATTATGTAATTCAATAATCATTGCATTTAACTCTTCTGGCCTCTTTGTCCAATCATGAACTGCTAAATAGCCATGACTCTTAAATTGTTGCACCTCATTGATCATCAATCTAAGATATACTCTCTGAGTATCTTCAATACACTTATCAGCTTGTTCTTGTAAACCTTTTGTTCTTGCCTCTTGCGCTGTTTGTGTAAGAAACTGAAACTCTGTTTCTGGTGATTTACTAATCATATGAGGAGGGAGAAGTGCATCGGCGGGATTTTCACTCACCATACGCCATTGAACCAAATCTAGTGAGTCAGGCGTAGGTTCTTTTTCTTCATGAACTGAGTCCGATTTAATATAACCCATGAGCCGATTTTTAAGTGCCCCTAATTCCGCAGGTGGTTCAAAAGGAGCGTTACTTTCGACTTTTGGATCATCAACAAGACGTTGCTGTGCAGCTTTTGCGCCTACTATAAGTGTCTGAATGGGGGTTGATTCTTCAATCATAGGGTTATTAATAGAATCTAACTATAAAAATACAATAAATAGTGATTTATTTCAATAAGGAGGTCGTATCCGACTTTCATGGCGCCATCTTGTTCCTCCATCAAGAGCAAGAAAATCCATTAATCTTCTCACATGATTTTTATTATTCCAAACCTTTTTGACCAGCGCAGGGATCAAAACTGCGTGCTCAGCTGGTGTTGAATGCCACTCAGATCCATTTATCCATATACCTTCGACATCATACTCTTTTTGAGTTAAGACAGTGTCTATCTCATGAATTGAGCTCATCACATATCCGATCATTTTTTTCCGGAGAGCATCAACGTGAGGTATCGTACCAAATATGGCGTTTAAGAGATCATGGGAAAGCTCTGTATTTAGCTCATCAAAAATAACCTCATAGGGAAGTGACGAATTGTTGCGATATGAACGTGGCTCTCGCATCGAAACCGCTATATCACTTAAAGTCAGGAAAACATGAAGGAGCGCATCCTTTGGATTTTTTCGAATCAAAGATAGTCGAGAATATGAGTTATGAGTTGCTATAAGATCTGCCGGTTTTTCATGGTGACTGAAGGCAAAATCAAACACATCCTCAGCAATGTCTTTCGGAATATCAAGTGAGTCAAATAAATTGCGAAGCATATACCCGCCAATGGTTGGATGATTATGTATGACCGCTCGTTCGTCTGCGGTGCGGGTGTCTTGTCCGGGTAGAATAATATGCGCACTAATGCTTCTTTGTTCCTCAGGGCGAAGTGCCTTGAAAGAGTCTTCTAGGCTGTATCTTTCAATGCCCGCCTTCCCCATATCATGTAAGAATCCTCCAAGTGAGAGGGTTACTATTCCTCTTTTAACTTGGTCCTGAGGGAGGCGGCACCCGTTTGCATATTTTATAAATGATCTTACCGCGGTTTCAGCGACACAAATAGAGTGCTTGAATGTTTCCTTGTCAAAGCCGGCAAGCTCCTGCATATAAGGAAATAGGTTGGGATAGCTATGAAGAACATATCTAAGTGACTGGGCAATAAAGGTCTCTATATTTGTTTGACCTACTGATGCTTCTACCCCCATAGAAGTCAATAGTATATCACTATTTTCCTAAATATT
>CAYINK010000028.1:0-5548 GCA_964364765.1 uncultured Gammaproteobacteria bacterium | reverse complement strand
CTGATGCTTCTACCCCCATAGAAGTCAATAGTATATCACTATTTTCCTAAATATTTTCCTAAATATTCCCCTTGCATTACGAAGAGTTCTGTTCTATCCTATACTTTAGTTCTTTCGGGGTTTTGTGTAATTCAAAATCGGTAGTGATCCTCTTTATGGGGTAACTCTACGAGTCCTCCGAATCGCAGGACATGAACAGGTGACCTGTGGGAACTCCTGTAGCGACCGTTTATAGTCGGGATGTAAGAAAGAATGTTGTGTTACCGTCGTGTAGCACGTTATAAATATACCCCGAAAGGGGATTTTTTATGGATAAAATTAAAAAAATCGGTCCGATTTTCATCATCATCGCCTCATTGCTTTGGAGTCTGGATGGATTGCTCCGACGGAGTTTATTTACTCTTCCTCCAGCGGTTATTGTTTTCTTTGAGCACATACTGGGGGGCATTCTTCTTCTTCCATTTGCCTTAAGACAGATAAAGGAGATAAAAACATTGTCAAAAAAAGAATGGATAGCCATCGGTATCGTGAGTTTATTTTCCGGAGCTTTAGGAACCATTCTTTATACCGGCGCTTTGATACAAATTCATTTTATTCAATTCTCTGTTGTTTCCCTACTGCAACAATTACAGCCTATTTGGGCCATCATCGTCGCGGCCCTCTTGTTGAAGGAGAAAATTTCACGCAGGTTTATTTTTTGGGCACTCCTTGCCATCATAGGCTCATACTTTGTCACCTTTAAAAATCTCAACATAAACTTTTCAAAAGATAGTGCGACCATCATTGCTGCTCTCATGGCAGTCTCGGCGGGGGCGATGTGGGGAAGCTCTACTTCATTTTCAAAAGTTGTCCTAAAGAAGGTGTCCCATATAACCGCTACATTTCTCCGCTTCCTCATGGCACCCGTGTGGGCGTTCATCATCATTCTCTTTCTCGGACAAACAACGTCAATGGCACAAATAACCACGCCACAATTGGGAACTCTCCTCCTCATCGCTTTAACGACCGGAATGGTAGCACTATTAATTTATTATTATGGTCTGAGGAATACGAAAGCTCAGGTAAGTGCTATCTGCGAACTAACCTGGCCGGTGTCAGCCATCATAATTGATTTTGTTTATTTGAAAAATCCCCTTTCTGTTACCCAGTTGATCGGAGCCGCTGTTGTACTATTTTCCATTTACAAAGTGTCCATGTTGAAGAAATAAACAAATGTGGTGCAAGGCAAAAGTATTACTCGGTTCAAAAAGTGGCCGTAGTATAGGATTTCCGACCGTAAATCTTGATCCGCGCATTATTATTGACACCTACAAAGAAGGAATATACGCGTCCCAAGTTAAATATGGAGGAAAAATATATCTTGGGGCTCTGTATCTTGGCCCTCGTCTCGTCAAGGGAGAAAAAAATACCATACTCGAAATACATATTTTGGATTTTAAAAAAGAAATTTATGGGGAAGAAATAGAGTTTGAAGTAGGGAAATTTATTCGTGAGATCATGGACTTCAAGACGATGGAGGAATTAAAATCGCAGATAGAAAAGGATATAGAAATCATATCTTCTTCTTGACAAGAAATAATTGTACATGTATCATATGTACATGATTGATTTGGATTCGATTATTGGATTTGAATGGGATAGTGCAAACAGAGACAAAAGTTATTTCAAACATGGGATTACACCCAATGAAGCCGAGGAGATATTTTTAGATGAAAGAGGGCTGTTGCATGAAGATGTCAAACATTCACAACACGAACAAAGATATGTACTCATCGGCAAAACGTTCAATAATAAATTATTAATTTGCATATTTACCATAAGGAATTTAAAAGTTAGAGTTATATCCGTAAGAAAAACGGATAAACAAGAAAGGAGACAGTATGAAAAAAATTAAAAAAATTCCATTTTTCAAAACAGAAAAAGAAGAAAGAGATTTTTGGCAAACCCATAGTTCTGTTGATTATGTCGATTATTCAACAGCAAAGAGGGTTCGTTTTCCCAATTTAAAACTGTCCAGTCGTCCTATCACTATCAGATTACCCTTAAGCTTAATTGACAGGATCAAAATAAGAGCTCATAAGCTTGATCTGCCCTATCAGTCATACATCAAGCAGATCCTTGCATCGGCAACATGATCAGAATCAGCGTATGTTAACGGGGGTTGGAGTAATGGTTGCAGAAGGGGTTGCCGTTGGTGTTACGGTGACAGTTATAGTCGGGTCTATAGTGGGAGATGGGGTGGCTGAGGGAGAAGCCGTCGGTGTGGGTTGGTCCGTTGGAGAAAGGGAAGGGATAACTGATGGAGTCACAGTTGGTTGTATGGGCGCGGTCAGTTCAATCTTATCATCTTCAGCATTGTTTGATAGAGAATAAAAGGCAAGTGAGTAATCCACCACGTCTGTAATTCCGTCGCCGTTCAAGTCAGTATTCTGAATCGTATCGGCCGCCAATTTTCCTAAATTCTTGATGATATACGATAGATCCTGCGCGTCTACTTTCCCATTGGGAGGAGTTAAATCACCCCCCAGAAACGTTTGAGACGTGAGATCGGCAGACGATCCTGAAGTCAAAAAGAAAAATGCGGGAGTCTTGCATTTATCCCCTGATAATTCTGCACTACAAAAGATACGTCCGACAAAATTAACTGGTTTGATAAAGAGAGCATACGGTTTTGCAAAATTAAAACCCGATTGAAATGCCACGTCTCCATTTAAAACTCCGCTCTGATAAATGAATTCGACTTCGGGCTCTTCAGATGCTTTGTCCGGGCCGTCATAAAAAGCAACACGGGCCTTTATCTTATCAAAAGCCTTGTACGTACCCTGAATTTTTATTTTTAATGATAACGTATTTGTTGAAGCTTTACTTCGCAGAGGCATTGAAGTGAGTACGATGATGACTAGAAGAACCGAGAATATTCCCAAGACGGAGAAAAAAGTTATTTTTACAAATTTCTCGTGTCCGAGATCAACATTCTCGTTCATAGTTCAATCGGTTTAAAACTGCTGATAAAGTCCAGGATTGGCGTGCCGTTAAAGTACGCCTGAGTATCTTTTGTATTTATTTCAATCGTGCCTTTGCCCTGTTTTTCGATGATGAGCGTCGCATACACTTCATCAATCTTTCCGTACGTCACCGTGTTACCAAGAGGGAAGGCGAGACCGGTAATCGTGATTGATCCCTGTTTGTCCATAGCACGGGGGTAAGAAGGGAATACAGTGCCTTTTTTTATTTCTTTTATTTTTAAGGTAGGACTATAAGTTAAGACTAGATCGGCCGCATCAACTGAGGTATTTTTTCCGCCGCTTAAGGAAATATCAATTTGAACTTGGTTGTTGGGTAGGGGAGTGGTTTTTTGGGAAAAATAAACCAGTCCTCCTTTTTTTTCAGTTAAACCAACTTTTTTTTGTTCCTCAAGCTGTTTGGCTTGTTGGGTATTCATCTCATCAACTTTTTTAGTAAGACTTTGTTCCACTTCCTGTGAACGTTTGATCTGGTCAGCTAGGCGGTCTTTTTCTTGTTTCAGAGGGAGATAAACGATTATGGCGCCAATTCCCACGGCGAGTAAGACAGCAAGGAGCATCATGATTTTAGCTTTCATAGGATGTAATTATATTACTGGTTTGAGGGGGAGATGTCAAATTGCCAAAAAATACATTAATATATAATTAGCTAAAATACATATAGAATGTGTTGATTTATCAAGTAGTTAATGGTATACTATAGGCCATATGACAGCACCGAAATCTGAGGTCTTAAATCAACCACACAGACGGCTCAATCCTCTCACGGGGGATTATATTTTAGTTTCTCCGCAAAGAGCACTTCGGCCCTGGAAAGGAGAAGTTGGTCAAGTTGAAAGTCTCAATATACCTAAATACGAACATGACTGTTACTTATGTCCTGGAAACAAAAAGGTAGATGGAACCCGCAACCCAAAATACAACTCCACTTACGTGTTTAGGAATAGTAACCCAGCCATTCTTCCTGTTGAGAAAAAGACTTCATCACATAAAATAAAACGAACTGATTCGTTATTCATTTCTGAAAGTACTTACGGCGACTGTGAAGTGGTGTGTTATAGTCCAAATCATGGAAAAAAAATGGCTTCAATGGCCCAAACGGGAATCAAAAAAATTATAACCACATGGATTAAAAGGTATAAAAAGTTAGGTAAGATGGGTAACATTTCCTATGTACAAATATTTGAAAATAGAGGACCAATGATGGGATCAAGCCAGCCTCATCCCCATGGTCAAATCTGGGCAACAAGCGTAATACCCAATGAACCGGCCAAAGAATTGGTAAGACAAGCAGAATATTCTAATTCACACAGTTCTCTTATGCTTTTGGACTATGAAAAGAAAGAAAATGAAAAGGATGAGCGGGTCTTATTTTCCAATGATAATTTTACTATATTAGTTCCTTATTGGGCTACATGGCCATATGAAACCATGATTCTTCCGCGAATCCAAATAGCATCAATAGATCAATTAAACAAATCGCAGATTGCTGACTTGGCTCAAGCATTATCCATCCTTACAAAAACATATGATGCGCTTTTTGACACATCTATGCCTTACTCGATGGGGATTCATCAGGCACCAACAGATGGCAAAGATCACGATTATCAAACAATGCATTTTCATTTCTATCCTCCTCTTCTTCGATCTGCAACTGTCAAGAAATTCATGGTAGGGTTTGAAATGTTGGCCATGCCTCAAAGAGACATAACACCTGAACAAGCGGCAAAAAAACTTAAAGAAGTTATACACGAACGTGATAATTTAACTATTTAAAAATGTCAGAACAAAACAAACGAAATAATAAAGTTGACTTTCGTTATCGAGAAATAGCTCGGAAGTATGACTCGATAAAGTTCGAATTTACTCCTTTTAGTCCTAGTATTCTCAGACTTAGAACCACCAAGGATCTTGTTAAACTTATAACTGGTGAAGATTTTCTTCCCGCTTTCATAATGCACAAGCCCATATTAAGTACCATATCTCCCGAGCAAGCACAGTATTATTACGGGCAGGTAGGGCAGATACTTGGTGCTCAAGATATTCAAGCCGAAGTAGCGAAAAAAATAAATAGAGGAATGCTTGGTGCAGAAAATACTGCCGCTGGGTGGGGGCATGGTTTTGAAGCGCAAACTCAAGGAGATGGTGTATGCGCTGTCACAGGGGTGTCCGTTCTTCGATTTCTTGGTGAGGGGATTGCTGCAGAGCATGCGGATCCATATCGGATGAAAATAGCGGCTCATGCAGCGTTGCACGGAGGGCGAAATATTGCCGCGGGGATTGCCAACGCTGATTTAGTACATGATGCTTTTAAGGACAATATACGTGTGTGGCTAGCACAATTGGCTTTTGGCTTGGCTGGGTTGGGAAAAAATAAGACAACAAGTGTGCCCAATTCGATAGATATAATCGCTCAACATCCCTCGATATTTAAGTTTATCCTTGACAAATCGTATTGGATAAACTGGAGAATGTTTGATAGGCGAATGATAGAGGCTTTGGATATTTTTAGAGAAAAGATGGGT
>CAYINK010000027.1:0-11123 GCA_964364765.1 uncultured Gammaproteobacteria bacterium | reverse complement strand
TTTCGGGATCAACTCCGAATCGTTTGAATGCATCCAAATATACGGCCACATATTTTTCTTTCCCCAATTTATTCAAAGAGAGACGATTTTTTAGATTTATTTCCTCTTTTCTCAAAATAGCCTCACACTCTTGAACATTTATTTTATTATTAAAATTTGTTACAACAGGAATTGCTACAATAAGGGTAGGAAAAGTATCAAATATTTCCGTTTTGATTTTGAACTTCATGCCTAATATGATATCATAATTTTTTAGTCATTAATTATTGGTTTCAGCTGTATTTTTGAGGATAATCTGGGTTTTATCTTTGAACATAGCTATGAATATCATAAACTATTTCTTCAAAAGTAATGATGTTTTATCAACTATTGATATTTTATTTGAATTTATTTGTTTGATATTCAATAGTGTCTTGTGTATTTTATGTAAGTGTGTAATATCAAAATAAAATCCATTATGTGCAGGAAAAATCTTTGATAAAGTAAGACGCATCAATTTATTAATACTTTTAATATAGTCTGCAGTATTTGATTCTTTAAGATGTAAATATATGTTTCCTGGATAAAGAGTATCTCCCGAAAGTAAAATTCCTGTATTTTTCTCATATAAACAAATTGAATCAGGAGAATGACCAGGAGTGTGAATAATTTTAAATGTAAATGGGTCAATAAGTAATTTATCGTTATTTTTTACCATTTGAGTCCATGAAAATGGCTTGATGTTATATTTGGCGAATGAAAATAAACGAGGGGGTTTTTTGATAAAAGACTTTTTTTTATAGGCTCCAAACATATACTTTTGGGAAAATCCTTTTTTAGCATTTGCCTGACTGAGTCTATGATTAAAAAGGATTATTTTATCAAATTGATGATCGCCTCCAATATGATCAAAATGAGTGTGTGAATTAATAACGAGAATTGGTAAATTTGTTATTTTCTTTACTGCCTTCTTTATATCACCTATTCCCATTCCCGTGTCAAAAAGGAGAGCCTGACTATTTCCAATAAAAAGATATGAAATAACTTTTTCGGAATGTCCAAATTCTGCTATTCCCCAAATATTCCTTTGTAACTCAACTATAGTAAACCAATTATTTACATTTTGTTGTTTTTTCATATTAATTATTAAATTTTTGATAACTTAGTGTTCCAGGAATAATTCCCCACACATTACTTTCTTTGTATGTAGCAAGATTTGTCGTGCGATCAATCGACCACTGACCAACTTCGCCACATTCCCATGTACTATCAGCGACTTGTTTCCACATCTTTGCATGATAGTTTGCTTGTAGCTCAGCAAACTCTTCAGGCGTTACCCCTGATACAGTCATTGCTTGTTCATCTATCTTCAGTTGCTTCATTCCGCTTCGTTTCAAACTTCGAATCCATGCATCACGTGGAGTACCATCTTCTCTAGTCATTTTAATATATTCTCCAAAGTCGGAAGGTCCATGAATAGCTTTAAACATACCAAATTCATTTGGTCGGAATGATCCAACAATATATTCTACTCCTAATGTTTTTCCAATCTCTTGCGTTTGATGTACCAAGGCGGTTGCAAGCCCGAATTTTTGGTATGAAGGATGTACATTCATTGACATAAGAGTTAATGTGTTTCCATCTGACTTATAAGTGTTTTCATATGTTGTTGGTTCACCAGCTACAGTATCCCAGTTTGGTAAATGATCAACTTGTCCATCCCAGTGAATTCTATTCGTTGAAACACTTGCTACTATTACTCCACTTGGTAACTCAATGAAAAGCTGTCCTTCTGGAAAAATTAGTGAACGGCCAATTAAACTTGTTTTTGAGGCAGCAAGCCAAGGCGCCCAATTATGTATTTCAAGGGTTTGGTGAATTATTAATGCACTTTCTGGTGTCCAGAGCTTAACAGCGCATGTGCCAAGTTTTTCATGTGATATAGAGTGTTCTTTCATCAGATTTTTATCAACAGATATTTGTGGTGTATATTTAAAAATAATGGAAGGTTGAGTCCAATCATCAAAAATACCCAGACCACCTGTTTCTTGTTTCAATTTATCTTCAGAAATTTCTACCCATCCTGCAGATTGATTGCTTTTAATTGATGGTCCATTATCCGCCGCAACTACACTAAAAATGGGTATCCCAGGATATTGCAACGATACACTTTCAGCAATCATTTGTTTTAATTTGGTTCCAATACCTTTGTTTTGATATTGGGGGGCTACAACCCGACTTCCAACTTCAAATGCAGCAATCGCTACTTCTCCATCAACTATTTGCTGAAAAATACCTTCTGGATCATCTGACGCAGAAGTAAATGAGCCATCATTTTTCATTACAACTGGATCTGCTTTCACAAAACCAATCAAATGTTCATCTGTATCTCCAGTTACAGCACAAGCAAGACCATTGTTAAGGTAAGCTTTCAATATCGCTGGTTTTAACTGATACATATGATCACCTTCCTAATTGAGATATCAACGTAGATGCTTGTATAGCTAATTCATCCACAGGAAGACAAGCGATTGGATAATCCCCTCCAGGCGTAATAGCTGTAAACCCATCAATATTAAACGGTTTAATTGCATATTCATTCTTGAAACAAAATTTAGGTTCTGTCATATAAATTAAATAAATAATAAAAATAAAAAAATCCCCTCCGAATTGGAAGGGATACATACATGTGTCCTTATTAATTTAAGGCACATAATACCTACCCCTTGTCCTTCTCCTGACAATGTTTATGAATACGTTAAGTTTTAAATTAAATATTTTCATAGGTTTTGGATGCATATTATAATTAATGTGGTAAGCAGTATTAAATTTTGCTCAGATACTTCTTCTTTTGTAGTGTGAGAGTACTTCACTCCATCAGTTAAGTTAATTGCTAATATTCCGTGTTTATTCAGCACATTCGCATCACTTATTCCTGAGTAGGTATAAAAGGCTGTTTCTAAACCCAGGTTTTTATAAACAAGATCAATCTTATTTATCAGATCATTATTTTTTGTATGAGTATAACCAGAGCAGTATCCATCAAGTATAAACTCGAGTTTTACACCTGTTTTTTTGACTTCTTTTTCAAACATTTTTTTAATATTATCCAGGTGTTTTTTGAACAATTTTTTGTCATAACTTCTTACCTCCCCTGATATAACAATGTTGTCAGGTATGGTATTTATGCCGGGTCCTCCCTTGATTAAACCCACATTTATTGTTGTTTCACCATCATCCAGAGAGCCGACTTTAATTTGTTGTAAAGCATTTATTGCAGGAATAAAGGCATTTGTTCCTTCTTGTGGTAAAGAAGCATGAGCCGCCTGACCAGAGAGCTTTGCATCGAAGTTGTAAATATAAGGAGATCGAAGCACGATACCGCCCAGTGGCTTGGCGCTGTCAAAAATGAGCGCTTGCTTTGCTTTGATCCACTCAAACGGAAAGAATTCAACCCCTCCCCCGGTTTCTTCTTTGACTGTAAATAAAAGCTCGAGAGCTTTGTTAGATTTAACCGTTTCAATAGCAGTCAGAATAGCCGCAATAGCTACTTTATTATCTGCCCCCAAAATCGTATTTCCGGAACTTTTTATTATTCCATCCTTTATCACCGGTTTAATACCCATTCCCGGTTGTACCGTGTCCATATGGGCGCAAAGTAATAATGGTATCCCTGACTTATTATTGGTAGCGTATATATTGCCGACTTTATCAATTTTAAACTGAAATTTATTTTTTTTAAGCCATTTTTGCAAATACAAACACATCTTCTCCTCATGGCCCGATGGGCTATCGATTTGGACTAATTGTAAAAAAAGATCTGTAGTTTTATTCATATATTTAGTTTAATTGTTGATTGACGGTTGATAAAGATATATTTGGACTGGTATATCTTGACTCCAATCTTCAACCTCGAAAACATCAGTGCCAAGGAGTTCCACTAATTGTTTTGGCGTGCATGAAGAATCCCATTTCAATTTTTCGTAAACTTTTTGAGGCGGTCCATTTTTATAATTACATATAGCAAAAATAGGTGCTTTTGGTTTATTCTCAGAAATAGAGCTAATAAGCTCTTTTACCATCTCGCCAGCTAAGCCATTTTTCTGATGATCGGCATGGACAACCAAACTTCCTGATTCATAACCTAATATATGCACCAGACCATGTTCAATATCGTCAAAATTAACGTCTTTGCCATGTACTACTTTTTCCGTTTTGGGGCAATAACACCAGGGGTCTATTTTGGTAAAGCCAACAATATTGTTTTCTTCGTCTGTTGCAAATGAGGCAAAACCGTGTTTTAAATATTTTTCGAGTGTTGCAGGAGTGTAGTTAAACATGGTTTCCGCATTCCCCATTTGCATAATAAATTCACTGGCCTGAGTTGCAACTTTGGGTAAAAATTGCGTATCCTTTATCCCAAGCATTGCTTCTGGCTTATAGATTAGATAATTGCTATAAATTGTTGGTATTTCGTGTTTCATAGGTCAAAAAAAATCCCCGCGTTTGACGCGGGGTTAGTAACTGAACTTTATGAGTTTAGCTCATAAAAATATTACCTTCCCCAGAAGTTCTCCTTGCGGCTAAGCTGGAAACAGATAATATTTTCATAAGCATTCATTATACCACACATTCTTTTGACAATCAAGTTTATTTCTGTTATAAACTATAACCTGGTGAAACAACTGCAATTTACGTATCAAATCACGGATGCACTCACCCCACTGGATGGGAGGAATCGCCATAAGCTCCAAGGACTTACCCCTTTTTTTTCGGAACTTGCACTCAATAAAAATAGAATATATGTCGAAATTGAGTACCTTAAGGCGCTATCCACGGACAAAATAATCCGATCATTTACCCAAAAAGAAATTGCATATTTAGATAAATTAAGTAGTGAATTTGATACAAAAAGCTATAAAAAACTTCGTGAAATAGAATCGACTACCAACCATGATCTTCAGGCGGTCGTCGTATATGTTCAAAAATATTTGGAAAGATCATCACTAAAAGATCAAATGGAGATGGTCCATTTCGGCCTTACGAGTGATGACATAAATAATCTTGCCTATGCCTTGATGATTAAAGGGGCATTGGAGGAGGTCTTATTACCTGAAATAAAGAGAGTTGAACAAAAATTGCAGGAAATAGCATCGGCATACAAAAATATTCCGATGTTGGGGAGAACTCATGGACAACATGCCGCGCCGACCACATTTGGGAAAGAAATGGCCGTTTTCAAAACGAGATTATCAAACGAGATAAAGATATTACAGAATCATAAACTGCAAGGAAAACTCAATGGAAATGTAGGAAATCTAAACGCACACACCTTGATATTTCCCAATATAAATTGGATCAATTTTAGCAAAGCGTTTGTTTCCTCTTTGGGATTAGTTCCCAATCTGCTTACTACCCAAATAAACCCGTATGATAGTTATATTTTTCTTTTTCAAACCTTCCTTCGTATTAATAATATCTTGAACGGCCTGTGCAAGGATATGTGGATGTATGCCATGTTGGGATATGTAGTGCAAAAAGTGGTAAAAAAAGAAGTCGGCTCAACTGCTCTTCCTCATAAAGTGAATCCTATTTATTTTGAAGGGGCAGAGGGGGGTTTTGGTTTAGCTAATGCGCTTTTTTCATTTTATGCTGAAAAATTGAGCTACTCCCGATTGCAACGAGATCTATCAGACTCAACCGTCAGAAGATCGTTTGGCATAACTTTTGCCTACTCCCTTCTTTCATATCAAAGCGTTGGAGAAGGTCTGGATCGGATTACTCCGAACAAAATAAAAATGGAGGAAGATTTGAGTGAACATTTTGAAGTGCTGTCCGAGGCGGTACAAAACATGTTGAGATCGCAGGGAGTAAGGGCCGCCTATCAAAAAGCAAAAGATTTTTTTAGAGGGGCCAAAGTAACTCAAACCTCATACCAGAAATTTGTTGAAAGCCTACCGATACAAAAAGAAGAAAAGGAAAAACTTATCAATTTAACCCCACAAACATATATAGGGGTTGCAAAAAAACTTGTTGCATATGAAAAATAAAATCAAATACCCTCTCGTTGTCATCGGCGCCCAGTGGGGGGATGAAGGAAAGGGAAAAGTAGTTGATTTGCTTGCCAAACAGGCTGATTTGGTTGTCCGTTTCAACGGAGGGAATAACGCGGGACACAGTGTGGTGGTGAACGGGGAAAAGTTTAAACTTTCCCTGATTCCTTCAGGTGTTATCCAACAGAAAAAATTACTTCTTGCACAGGGAGTAGTTATCGATCCAAAAGTTCTCCTTGACGAAATCACTTTTTTTGAAAAACGAAAAATCCCCCTTGATCTTATGATAGATCCGCGAGTACACATCGTCATGCCGTACCATAAAGCGCTTGACGCCGCGACTGAGGCTTGGAAAGGAAAGAAAGCAACCGGAAGTCTTCATTTGGGAATAGGATATTGTTATGAGGATAAAAACAACCGGTTTGGAATACGTTTTGAAGATCTTATCGAACCAAAATACTTGAAGGAAAAACTCCAGATGTACTTTCCTCAAAAGAAAAAACAAATTGAACTTATATTCGGGCAGAAGGTTACGATAGAAGAGGATGATATTTATAAAACATATGTGGAGTATGGAAAAAAGTTAAAAAAATATCTGGGTGACGTTTCCACTTATGTTGGGACAAACATGCAAAAGAAAAAGGTTTTATTTGAGGGAGCCCATGGGACTTTTCTTGACGGAGTATTTGGTACTTATCCTTATACGGTGGCAATTCACACGATGTCCGGGGCAATCTTTCCCTATGTTGGTATCGCGCCGCAACAGATTTACTCCATGGGAATTGTGAAGGCATATACCACCCGTGTGGGAAACGGTCCTTTTCCAACTGAACTTCATGATAAAACGGGAGAGAGGATACGAGAAGTGGGGCAAGAATTCGGTACGGTATCCAAACGTCCACGCAGATGTGGATGGCTTGATCTTTGCATGTTAAGAACCGCACATAGACTTTCTGGATTTAATTATATTACCGTAACAAAACTTGATGTATTATCTGGACTTCATGAATTAAAAGTGTGCGTCGCTTATGATTTGAATGGAAAAAAAATAAAAGAATTACCCGCATCAATTCATGAATTTCCAAAATGCAAACCTGTATATAAAATTTTTAAAGGATGGACAGCAGATATATCAAAAATAAAAAAATATTCCAATCTTCCGAAAGAAGCAAAAAAATATGTTGAGTTTATAGTAAAAGAGTTAAAGGTTCCCATCGCTATATTATCAGTTGGCCCGGGGAGGGGAGAAGAAATATATTTATGAAAATACAGGAAGCATATACCTATGATGATGTGTTGTTAATTCCCCAGAAGTCTTATGTCGACCACCGTTCTGAGGTGTCAACCAAGACAAAACTTTCACGACACATTGAACTGTTCACTCCCTTTGTTTCGGCCAACATGGATACGGTTACGAAGGCGGATATGGCAATTGCAATGGCGCGGGAAGGGGGGATTGGGATCATCCACCGTTTTATGACGATTGAAGAACAGACAGAAGAAGTAAGTAAGGTTAAACGTGATGTGGGATTTGTTCTGGATGAGCCTTATACTGTCAGGCCGGATACCAGATTATACAAAGTTTGGGATATGACGCAAAAATATGATGTGGACAGTTTTGTAGTGGTAGATATCAATCAAAAAGTGGTTGGTATTTTATGTAAACGGGATTACATATTTGAAGAAAATAAAGATAAAAAAGCAATTGACTGTATGACTCCTTTGAAAAATCTGATCTATGGAAAAGTAAACACTCCTATTGTGGATGCCAAAAAAATATTCCAAAAAAATAAAATAGAAAAGCTCCCCCTGTTGGATAAAGAGGGAAGATTGAAGGGGCTTATAACCGCCAAATCTATCGTAAATTATGAAAAGTTTCCTTATTCGACAAAAGATAAAGACGGTAGGTATCGAGTAGGTGCGGCTGTTGGGGTCGTGAAGGATTATGTAGATCGCGCAAAGGCTCTCGTCGACGCGGGTGTTGACGCGCTGGTTGTTGATGTGGCACATGGACACAATGACGTAGCACTTCGTGCCGTCTCAGAACTAAGAAAAAAATTTAAAGATATTGACCTCATCGGGGGTAATGTGGCAACGGCCGCAGGTGCAACTGAATTAATTGCAAAAGGTGTAGATTCAGTGAAAGTTGGTATTGGTCCGGGGGGATTATGCACAACCCGTATGGTTGCCGGAGTCGGATATCCACAATTTTCGGCAGTCTCAGAGTGTTCTGCGGTCGGACACAAAAAAGGTGTTCCCATAATTGCTGATGGAGGAACAAATTACCCGGGAGACATTACGAAAGCTATGGCGGCGGGGGCATCGTGCGTGATGCTCGCGGGATGGTTTGCAGGTACCGATGAAAGTCCCGGGGCTCTTATCTTACGGAAGGGCGCAAAATACAAAGTTCACCGCGGGTCTGCTTCATTTTTAGCAACAGCCGATCGTTCGATGAGTTTGGATAATAAAACGGAACATCAATTAAATTCGATAGTGGCAGAAGGGGTTGAGGCGTTGGTTCCCTACAAGGGGAGAGTGGAGGATGTGATATTTCAACTTGCAGGGGCATTGAGGTCGGGGATGAGTTACTGTAATGCAAAAAGCATACCCGCATTATGGAAAAATGCAAAATTTGTGAAGATAACGGATGCCGGATTTCGTGAGAGCAAGGCTCACAATGTTGCTGAAATTTAATTTAATCTAAACCTAGGCGGTTGAGGAGCCCTCCGAATCGGAGGGCGGGAAACCGCGTAGGTTAATGAGGCAATACTTGAACCATGAAAATTCCAAAAACCATTTCCTCCAACATCATTTACACAGACAGTCATATCCGAGTAAATCATGATGTGCTTGAAATAGATTCTTTTTCCTGGAATCAGGTGTATTTGGAATGGAATAAAAAAAACACAGTTTGTATCATTCCTTATGAAAACAATGGAGTGTATCTTATCCGTCAATATCGTCATGCAGTATCACAACATTTATGGCAATTTCCGGGTGGGCTCATGGAACCGAGCATCTCCGAAGTGAATATGGCACGTAAAGAATTACTTGAAGAGGCCGGATTTTCAGCAACAAAATTTAAAAAATTAGGGACTATTTGTCCTGAACCGGGGCTGACGACAGAAAATGTATTTATATATCTTGCAACGGGATTGCAAAAGAAGAAAACGCAGATTGAAAAAAGTGAAATTGGGATGGAGCTTAAATTTTTTCCCATTACTACATTAAAAAAGATGATAAGCCGTGGAAAGATACATTGTGGGATTACGCTCAGTACTTATCTATTACTCGATTTGTACCTTACTTCACAACAGTGATTGAATCTTGACAGGCAACGGACTACAATAGGGGTATGAAAAAGAAGATAGGGATTTTGTTGTTGCTCCTCTTGGGATTTTTCCTCTTTGTGGCAATACGTTTTTTTCTTTTGGATACTCAAAATACATTTGGACAGCTGAGAATCATGTCCTCACCCGTTGCGACCATTTTTATTAATAATGTTGCAATAGGCAAAGTTCCCTTTGAGGATAAATATAAAGCAGGAGAGTATCTCCTCAAACTTATCCCAGAGGAAAATGCTACCCAGACCGCCTCCTGGCAGAGAAAGATAACAATACGAAAAAAATCTCTCACCACCGTATCAGTTGAGCTGGGGAGTAATGATATTTCAACCGCAGGAGATGTGTTTAATGTGGTCAAAACCGATACTGCATTTGGGAGTGATAAAGGAGAAGTGAGTGTGGAAACTGAGCCAACGGGTGCCATCGTCTATCTTGATAATGATGAAAAAGGAGTTGCCCCCGCCATTTTGTCCAACATCTCAAAAGGTGATCATGAACTTTCAGTTCTCATGCCGGGATTTTTCCGCCGGACTAAAAAGATAGTGGTTGCATCCGGATACCGGGTGAATGCTTATATGAAATTGGCAGTTGACCCAGTGCAATCTCCAACTTTTAAGATAGTTGATACCATAAAAGATGCAACGCCTTCATCAAGCGCCACAACAACCACATCAGGAGGGCAGACCATCGTTGTAAAGGGAACACCAGAGGGCACTCTCAATGTTCGTGAAGATGCCACCGTGACCGCATCAAAAAGCGCAACCGTGAATGAGGGTGACAAGTTTTCGGTCTTAGAAGAAAAAAGCGGCTGGTACAAAATCGAGTATATTTCCGGTAAGCAGGGCTGGATTTCGGGGGAGTATACAAGGAAAGAGGAGTAAAAAAGCCCTTTACAACAAGATTTATAACAAAACAAGCTTCAGTTAAAAAACAATATTGTTAAAAATGAAGTTCAACACTTGAGTTCTTAATAAAAGAAATATTATTAAAGAATTTAAAAAATCCCTCTCTTCCTAAAAGTGGTACATTATGACAAAAGGAGAAGTCAATATTTACAGTTATAATCCGATCAGGTTTTATTTCATAACCGATTATTAATTTAACATTGTTAACCCTATATGTATCAATCGGAGGAGAATTGCCTATTCCTTTTGTTGTGTATTTTGGGAATTTTAAAATATCGATTCCAACTGCCTCTCCCATATGTGCTGGAAACAAATTGTTATCAGCTCCAGAGTCAAGCAAACACAATACCGGAGTTTTTGATTGATGATGATTATAATTTAATCTGATTGGTATTTTTGGGCGGTCAACAATATATGAAACAATACGGTCGCCTTTTTGTGTGTATACGTCAGAATAATAATCAAACTTAATTATTTGCATGTAGGAGACAATGTATGTTCAGGTGGAATAACATACGTAATATAATTTGCTTTTTTCCGTTTTATCTGGAGTATGTTTTCAACCTCACTGACATTATCACCAACAGCTACAACCTTCATAGTTTTTGACTCAACAGCAATCCATTTCCCACTGAATTTTTTAGTGATTGCAAACATCTTATCTCTCATATTAGACTATTATAAACTTCTAAACTTATCATACCACAAATATAAAAAGTTATCAATATTTTTAGTATAGTACTATATTTAATCCATATCAACACAAATAGAATATTTATTTTCGTGCCCTGACTTTCGCAAAACACCAATTTCCTTCATAAATTAGCTTCAATTATTTAAAT
>CAYINK010000026.1:0-11185 GCA_964364765.1 uncultured Gammaproteobacteria bacterium | reverse complement strand
CACAAGATTTTAAGTCTTGCGTGTATGCCATTTCACCACCCGGGCGAGTTAGCTTATAGCCTCTAGCTACTAGCCATTAGCATCTGCCATTAGACGTTGTATATTTAGAGCGCAATGAATTGCACCACTACAACATCTTATTATATCAACTATATCCTCTTAATCGTATAGTTATAGGGGAAGTAGATGAATACGGCCGTGTTATCATCATCCAGATTTTTCTGCAAATCAAAATAATATTTTATTCTCTCCTCCTGGTCAAATGTACTGCGGCCATCCTCCAACAGCTTATCAATCTTGAGGTTCTTGTAACCGGTGGCCATGGACAAACTTTGAGTGGAGTGCCAGTAATAATACTGATCAGGGTCGGGTGAAATCTTGAGGTATGCTAACATGATGTCAAAATCATTGGTATTTGAATATGACATAACATTGAGGTTCGTGGGAATTCCAATTTCATTCAGGTTTTTATTGATGTCTCCCGCAACATCAAGATAGTCATAGTAGGTATTGAAATTGAGCTTTGCCGAATCCGTCGATTCACGAAACTTTTTTATAATTTTTTGTCCGAGCTCGGCATCATACACCGGTGCTTTGATATTTTTCTGATATGCCCATGAATTCGGAGGAATGGAAGTCTTAGCTGATGCGCCTAAATCGGCAAATTGCTCCCGGTCTACTCCCATCTTTATGGCACTGCGGACTTCCTTTTCCTTTAAAAACTGATTATTGTAGTTAAAGAATAACGTCAGCAGATTAGAGTAATCAACTACTTTTTCAACTTTGGTATTTTTCCATTGCAAAAATACATCAGCAATGCTTTTTTTGGAAAGGTCCATTTGCGTAATTTGACCGAGCTTGTATGCGTTAATCATCTGCGATTCCGACGGGTAAAACTTATACGTTATACGGGTAAGATCTTTCTTATTCGGTGTGAGACTTAATTCCAGGAGCTTATCATACTTATATTTATATCTATCAATCTTGTAAAGCCCTCCAATCCCCAATTTTGGATATTTTACTATCGGTTTGGTAAGGTAAATGGGGAAGATAGCAAGGGGTTTCTTGAGGACAAACTCAACAAGATAATCCTCTTTCAAGCGCATGGTAACATCTTTAAACCGATAATTGATATCCCGGGCGGTAAAGAAACTTCCGTCATCAAGAAGTATATTTTTCTTTAGCTGAAACCGATAGATCAATCCATTCTCCAATATCTCCCATGATTCGGCAAGGACCGGAATAGGCTTGCCCTTTTCGTTCAGAAAGAGAAGACCGTTGGATATCTTAGAAAGTATATCATCGGGCAATGTATCAATCGTGTAAGAACCAACCATACCAATTATGGTATTTTGGGGGGTAATGAGATTGATGAGATACGGAGAGATAGTAATGGTGCTTATGATGAAGATAGTTGAGATGAGCGCGCTCAAAAAGATGAGTTTGAGATGTTTCTTTGCAAACTCAAGAAACAACCAGTAGTAGTACCGAACATTGCGACTATCGGGATCCATGCGTTATTTGACAAAAAAACTAACGACGGATATGATGAAAAATAATATAATGCAGAAGATAGTGATATTGAGAGTCACTTTTTCAATACCACGGCGCGTCTGAAACGTCTCTCCTCCGCCACCCCACGCGCTACCCAACCCAGCACCTCGTCCTTGCATAAGGATAAGACCGACGATGAGGATAGAGACGATGATGTTGATGATGATAAGGACTATTCTCATAGGTGGTATTTTTAGTCTGGATTCCCGCCTGCGCGGGAATGACAAGCTATCTTTACAGTAATTGTTCTAATAGGTTAATTATACTTGATATGGAGACAGAAGACAAAACCAAATTACCCAAGTAGGGAATATATGTTTTCGGTATATTTACAAAGAAGATTGAAGCGCCGGGGAAAGTCCATGAGGTGATGGTAAAAAGGTGAAATGCGTCACTACTTAAATGGAGGATGGCAAGATAGACAAGAAATGACATGAGTCCTAAAGTTATGAGGTTAAGGGGGAGAAGGATAATTTTTGATAAGGGGACAATGAGATAAAAAACAAAGGCAAGAACCAATGTGGCTGTAAAAAGTGAACCGAGATTCAAAATGAAACCTTTATTCCAAAATGAGGTAAAGATGAGTGCGAGGGCTGAAAATATGATCATGCGGAAGATTTTTTTCATGAGTTTATTCGTCATCCCCGTGTAGACGGGGATCCAGGCGCCTAGATTCCCGCGCCTGCCTGCCGGCAGGCAGGTTCGCGGGAATGACAGATATAGCTATTATAACATCTCCCGATCCCTCAGGAAAAGGTGATATTTTCTCGCAAAGCGGTGGGACTCATCACGGATAAGCTGGACAAGCCGGTAGCCAAGATTGTTTGTGCGAGGATTGATGGTCGGCATACCTTTTACCCCTAATATAAATCTATCCGGCCCCTTTGCAATGCCTAAGATAGGAATGATAATCTCTAGCTTTTCCAGTACTTGCATAATACGTCTGACCTGTGGCTTGCCACCGTCTACGATGATGAGCGATGGTTTTTCCCATTTATTCTTAAATCTCCGCGTGATGACTTCATCAAGCATATCAAAGTCGCTTTGAATCTTTTCATTTTTAATTTTAAAACGTCGGTACTGATTCTTATCTATCAATCCATGAGTCAACACCACCATGGAACCGGTTCCTTGTTTCTGAGAAAGATTACTTATGTCATAACATTCAATACGGTCCAGATGGGAAAGATGAGGGAAATAGGGGGAGATAAGGGAAAATAGGGCTTGTAAACTTTGTTTGGAATTGTCAAAATCATGCTCTCCATACCTTTCAAAAGAACGATTCTGTATGAGATATTGAAGTGTCTGTATGCGATTTCGGATTTTCAATCCTTCTTCATAACTTTCATCTCTAATAGCAGTTTTCAGTTCACGATGCATACTGTTTAGTAATATGCCAGTCCTTCCCAAAAGAAGAGAAACAATCCGTCTGATATTTCGACGGTATTCCTTACTTCTTGATCCGATGTCATTCGGGCACGGATCGCATAGGCCAATTTTATGATAGAAGCAAGCCCGCTTAGATATTTTTTTTTGTGAACAAAAAGGGATGATGCGGCGAATCGTGCGAAGGAGACTTTCTACATCGCGAGTTGATGAAAAGGGCCCGAAGTAAAGCGACTTCTTATCGTCTTCTTTTCTCACCGGGTATATTTTCGGGTACTTTTCCTCCGTAATTTTTATATAGAGATGACTTTTTCCGTCGCGCCAGATTACATTGTATTTAGGATGATGGATCTGTATCAATTCTGATTCCAGAAGAAGAGCTTTGAATTCAGAGTCAGTGATCTGCGTCTCAATGCTATCGGATTGAGATACTATGGCAAATTCTTTCGTGTCTTGTTGAGAGTTCTCAACATGAGAAAGTACACGGGCTTTAATATTAATGGATTTACCGATGTAGAGATAGGTTTTTCCTTTTTTAAACAGATAAATACCCGCAGTCGAAGGAAGTCCGGCGTATGATATCTTATCGAGTGGATTTTGAAGGGGAAACACGTGCTTCATGATGTTTTTTGAGTTGAGTAAATACTATAACCATCCAAATTATGAAGGGAGCCGTGTAGGTATAGGGAATAGTTACTCCCATCACTGACTTTAACATATCAAATAGGAGGGAAAAGGTTAGGCCATGTAAACCAAGTCGAAAAGCCTGTGAGTAAGTTAACCCTACTTTCATGAACTTTGAAATAAGGTGTGTGAGTAACGTAAGAACGAGAAGATATAGCAAAGCCCCAGATAGTGAAAAAAAAGATCCGAAGATAGGTACAATCAAGAGAAGGAGGATGAATATAACCAGAATAGCTAACGGGTAATATTTAAAATAGGGAATAATAACATTGATGACTCGATCGTAGGCTTCACGGTTAATAATGAGAAAACCTTTTATATCAGAGAAAGGGTATACTTTATAACTGCCTTTTGTGTCCGAGTCAGGATAAGCAAGAGCATTTTTAGTTACGAGAAAAGCAGTATTGTATTTCTTGAATGAATCGACAGAGGCCTTCGTATCAATTGTCACCAAGCTCATATCCTTCACGTTAAATCTTGCAGGAAATGGAATGTAATATGGTTCGTCCACATTAGATCTGAGTGAGCCGTCTTTAATGGTGATGGTAAGTCCTGGAGGATAAAGATTCTTTATAATTTGCTTGCTCTCATTGATATAACCGGGAATCCTAGGAACGGTGGGAATAAAAGCGACTGAAAAGACAATTCCTCGAATCAGAGCAATGAAGAACAAGAGAGCGAAGAGATATTTTAGTGAAAAAGAAAAAGAGGCAGATAAAATATCAGAATAATAGCCCGGACTAGTTAGGCTTTTTTTTAGGGTGTTTGTGAATGTTTTGAGTTTGTGCATAAGGATATTTTAACATATTAATTGCGCCTCATCAATTTTACCGCTAATCCGAGACCGAGGATAAAAAGTATTATTACTCCAATAATTTTTGCAATACCGTAATAAAACGAGGCAACATTAATTTCTTGCTCATAGAGAGGTTTAGAATCGGAAGACAATTTCAGAACAGTCTTTATATCCCCAAATTGACTTTTAGGAATGTACTCAAAGGTTAACTCCTTTTTTTCAAGAGGAGCAAGGGAAGCGACTATTTGAGTGGCTGGAGACAGTGTCAGTTTATCTGCCTCGGCTGAGATCGGAAAGTTCCAGAGAAATGTATTTCCCGTATTCCGTATAACAACCTTTAATGTATATGAATTGTTACTCATATTGGGAATTTGAAGAGGGTTCGTCTCAAAAGATACAGATTTTGATTCTGAATAATATTGTGATGTAGGCAGTATGTTGATATCTTTGGTACTATCTTGAGTTTTATAACTCCCAGCTGGGTATGGGAAATCAGATTTTTTTCCGTGGATCGCAAACACTACATGATTCAAGTCAAACGAGTTGAAATAATCAATACCCGATGTATCTTCCCATGTGGGATCTGTTTGTATCCATAATTGCTTTGTATCATCATAGTACTCGGGCCAAGAATGAAGTATGTCTGCATTCACCGAGAGCGGTCGGAGTTCCTGGTCGTTGGAAAATCCATAACCTTGGACCTCTCGGGTATAAAGTCCCTGCTCACGAGCAATAGCAATCATTACGTCCGAGTACTCTGTGCATACGGCTTGATCAGGGTATTGAAGAGCTTGTTGCGCTCCTAAACGAGTTATGGACGTATTTAGTCGTCCATAGTTATAGGTCAAAGTATCACGGGTATATGAATATATATCACGAATATTTGTTATTTTTTTTGGAACGAAATCTTCCTTCAGATTCCAATGGGTGCTGGGGGCAAGTAAATATTTTTGTTGAGTCTTAAATAGGGTACGAATTGGCTCTTTCATATCTTCCCGGGGTTCGGAGGATACGATGACTCCCCCATTAAACAAAATAATTTTTACCTCTTTAGGATTCAGAAAATAACGCCCAATGTAGTTGCCATCTTCATCGGTACTCACAATAGCGGGCTCAGGATGAATAGAGTTCACAAATACTTTTTGGTATAACGTATCGGGTGGAAAAGAAACATCGGTGTATACGCGGTTTAGGTTGGGGTTAGTCAAATGATATCGGAGTTGCAGAGAATAATTCTGTTGTTTACCAAACACGGCATAAATCGTTCGGTTCACTGGGTTCTTCCACGTAATTTCATTCAATGTTATGTGGTCAGGCTTCGGTTTGGCAATTGAGATTTGTTTACCAGAATTGGGGGGAAGGTGCACGATGATGGTGTAATCCCCCTCTCCTTCCTTGTTTTCAACGGTCGGGAGGATGACTTCCCATACATTACCGTTCACTTTAAACAGGTTTTGCTGGAGAAAATCCAAATAAATATTATTTTCTGAATTCATACCGGCAACAGGATCGGTGAGGGAAACGCTAATAGTGTTCTTATTATCAGTATCAGAAACCACAGGAATAATTGACTTAAAATCATCGGCGGCTTTGATGTTGCCAATTTGAAAGCTTTTTGGAAAAAGGATGGAGAAGTTCTTGATGACAAGGTCGGGGGTAAGGTTGGTTATTTTAATTTTGTAGGAAACGCGGGAAGAAATATTATTGTCATTTTCACTAAGGAAATAGTCGACGGTGTAGTCGGTGCGGAAATGATCGATTCCGTGTGTTAATTTTGGAAAAAAGAAAATGAAGAGAAAAAAGAAAATCAATAATTGTAATTTTAGACTGGATCCCCGCCTTCGCGGGGATGACAAACAAGTTAGCGGGGATGACAAACAAGTTAGCGGGGATGACGAATCTGGGCACGATTCAATTATTCTTATCGATTTCATTTTTTCAACAACATCTTCAGGTACTTGCCTGTATAGGATGATGCTACTTTCATGATACCAGGTAACGGGCCTTGATAGAGTACATTTCCTCCTTTTTCCCCTCCTTCAGGACCGAGGTCAATGACATACTGGCAATTTTTCACTACGTCAAGATTGTGTTCGATGATGATGACGGTGTTTCCATGCTCGGCAAGCTGATGCAATGTTTGAAGTAATTTTTCAATATCATACAGGTGAAGTCCGGTCGTGGGTTCATCAAGAATATAAACGGTCTTACCCGTATCACGTCGAGACAACTCATTTGCTAACTTAATTCGCTGTGCCTCTCCCCCTGAAAAAGTTGGGGCAGGTTGTCCGAGGGATATGTATCCAAGGCCCACACTTTTCAAAAAACTGAGCTTCAAAGCAATATTGAAATGGTTTTGGAAAAATGATTCAGCTTCATCTACTGTCATGTTTAAAATATCAAAGATTGTCTTTCCTTTATACTTTATTTCCAACGTCTCCCGATTATAACGATGACCTTCACACACATCACATGTTACATAGACATCGGGTAGAAATTGCATTTGAATTTTAATGAGGCCTGCTCCCTGACATTTTTCACACCGACCACCTTTTACATTAAATGAAAATCTTCCTTTTTTAAATCCTTTAGCTTTAGATTCCACAGTCATCGCAAAGATATCCCGAATTTCATCAAATATTCCCAAGTATGTTACGGGGTTTGAACGTGGAGTGCGGCCGATGGGAGATTGATCAACGAGATAAACTCGTTCGACGTAATGTTGACCTAATAGACGCGTGAAGTCCCCCATTTTTTGGAGATAGTATCCATCTAAATAGTACTTAAGTGCCGGATAAAGTGTCTCAACGATTAGGGTAGACTTTCCGGATCCTGACACTCCCGTTATTGCAATCAGATTACCCAGGGGAAAAGTTATATTTACATTTTTTAAATTAAACTGTGTAGCACCTTGCAATTCGATATTACCCTTGTTTATAACCATCTCTCGGGGAGGAAATGAGACGTCTTTCTCACCTGATAAATAACGGCCGGTAATTGACTTTTTAGACTTGAGCATTTCAGGAACCGTACCTGAAAACATAACTTTACCGCCCTCTTTTCCCGCTTTGGGACCAAGTTCAATTGCATAGTCTGCATTTTCTATTGTCTCTCGATCATGTTCGACTAAAAGTACACTGTTTCCAAGCTCCCGCAAATTCTTCAACGAATCAATGAGTGCGGAAACGTCTCTTGGGTGTAATCCAATAGACGGTTCATCAAGGACATAAAGGACTCCTGTCAAACCTGAACCAATTTGTGATGCTAATCTGATTCGTTGCAGTTCACCACCAGATAATGTTTTTGCGGGTCGGTCAACCGTCAAGTATGAAAGGCCAACATTATCAAGAAAGGTAAGTCGGGTAATTATCTCTTTGAGAATCATTTTTGCTATTTCTTTTTCATAGAGTGAAAGTAAAGCCATGATTTCCTTTTCAAAATAATTTCTCAAAAAATCGATGGCATAGGTGGAGAGGTCTATGATATTTTTTTTATCTATGGTGATTGCCAATATTTCCGGTTTCAATCTTTTGCCTTTGCATTTATCACACTGTTCCTCGCGAACATACTTGTTCACATCCATTTCCTCACCCGGCGTTTGGTTTTCAAAAAAACGTCTTTCAAACTCATTCAGAAGGCCAGTCCATTTTTCATAGATCGCTGTTTGTTTTCCAAACCGATTGGGGCCGATGACTCGATATACTTTATCGGTGCCATGTAGTAATATTTTGAGTTGTTTTTCGTCAAAATTACCAATCTTCAGATTCATATCTAATCCTTCCTCCTCCGTCACTTGCTTTAGAAGGCGGATATACCAAGTATCCTGGAAAAACATTTTATTAAAAGGGAGAATGCCCCCCTCATTTATTGTCAATTTAGTATTGAGAATCAAATCGGGATCAATTTTAAAGATAGTTCCTAAGCCCTTACACTTTTCACAAGCGCCTAGGGGTGAGTTGAAGGAAAACATACGTGGTTCAAGTTCGGGTAATGACATGCCGCACTCGGGACAGGAAAATTTCTCGGAAAAGAGCCGCTCCTTTTCACCTGCTAGAATGATGAGACCATCTGCCAAGTTCAGTCCTTGTTCCACACTGTTTGTAAGACGGGAATGAAGATTGGAGACAAAGAGTTCATTTTTCAAATCAGCATACTGAAAGGAGAACGAATCGATTTCAACTTCGATGGAATGTTTGTTGGTTTTTAGAATATCTATTTCATCATTATTTAGATCGAATTGTTTTGCATCAATTCTTAGTTTAAAGAATCCTTTACTGCGAATATTTTCGAATAAATCCTTGAATTCACCTTTTTTTCCGCGGACTATGGGAGAGAGAATTTTGAATGAATGAGGTTTGATTTTGTCTTGTAATGATTCTTCTTGCATCGTTTTAATGATCCGATCAACAATCTCATCGAGGGAAAGTTTGGAGATTTCAATCTTACAGGTCGGGCAGTGAGGGTGGCCAACCCGGGCAAAAAGGAGGCGCAAATAGTCATAAATTTCAGTGATGGTACCCACCGTAGACCTTGGATTGTGGGAGGTAGTTTTTTGGTCAATGGAAATGGACGGTGAAAGACCTTCGATGAGGTCTACATCGGGCTTATCCATGACGCCAAGAAATTGTCTCGCGTATGCAGAAAGTGATTCCACATAGCGCCGCTGACCTTCGGCGTAGATAGTGTCAAAAGCCAAAGATGATTTACCCGAACCAGAAACGCCGGTGATAACTACCAGTTTATTTTTTGGAATGTCTACGTCAATATTTTTAAGGTTGTGTTGACGTGCCCCACGGATTTTAATTTGGTTCAACATAAGTAATTGTTTATAAAGGCACCCGTGTCATTCCCGCGTAGGCGGGAATCCATGCTATAATTTCATCTGTTGTATTTTTAGACTGGATCCCCTCCTTCGAGGGGATGACAGACTAACCTTTTAACTCCCTTACTTTATCCCGAATTGCAATTGCGGCTTCAAAGTGTAAATTCTCTGCTTGCTTGCGCATCTCTTTTTCTAACTTAGGAATTATTTTCTTTAAATCATAAGGCGTCATCCCTTCACGCTTTATTGAATCAATATATGAATGGTTAAAATCAGTATTTTGAAAATTTAAATTATCTGAATTTTCCTCAGCTTCAGCTATCTTTTCCCGAACCGGCTTGATAATCGATTTTGGCGTTATTCCGTGTTCGGTATTATACCCTACCTGATATTCACGTCGGCGGTCAATTTCGTCAATTGCCGACTTCATAGATTTGGTCACCGTATCCGCATACATGATAACTTCTCCGGAAATGTTGCGGGCGGCTCTCCCCATCGTTTGTATTAATGCGGTTCGGGAACGTAAGAAACCCTCTTTGTCTGCGTCTAAAATTGCAACAAGGAATACTTCGGGCAGGTCAAGACCTTCACGGAGAAGATTTACTCCGATCAAAACATCAAACTCGTTATTTCTTAATTTATCAAGAATATTTGAACGTTCAAGCGTCTTTACATCAGAATGAAGATATTCGGCGCGCACTTTTTTATCTTTGAGATAAATACTCAAGTCCTCGGCGGTTTTTTTAGTTAAAGTGGTGACGAGAATTTTTTGTCTCATTTTTACTCGTTTTTCTATCTCAACGATGAGATTCTGCACTTCATCTTTTGCAGGCTTTATGGTAATCTTCGGGTCAATTATCCCCGTAGGTCTTACTAATTGTTCGGCGACGACTCCTTTCGACTTCTCGAGCTCCCATTCATCCGGAGTTGCTGAAGTGTATATCAAGTGTTTAGGAATTTTATAAAACTCATCAAACCTCATGGGGCGGTTGTCATAGGCGGCACGAAGTCGAAAACCAAAATCAATAAGCATCTTCTTACGCGATGCATCGCCGTTAAACATGCCTCTTATTTGCGGAACTGTCATGTGCGATTCATCAATGAAAACGAGAAAGTCGTCACCGTATGCCTTTTGAAAATAATGAAGTAAAGAATAGGGAGGGTCACCAACTTTTCGACCATCAAAATAGCGGGAATAGTTCTCAATTCCGTTGACATATCCCACTTCTTTTATCATTTCAAGATCATAATTTACCCGTCGCCAGAGTCGGTCAGCTTCTGCTATCTTGCCTGCCTTTTTCAACATGGCATGTTCAAGCTTTAAATCGGCTCTGATTTCACCTTCTGCAGTCTCAAACGTCTTCGGATCGGCCATGAAGTGCTTGGCTGGATAGATAATTATCTTCTTAAGATCTGACTCTATTACACTTCCTGAAACAGGTTCAAATCGGGTGATTTTAGCCACTTTTTCTGCGCCTAATTCAACTCGGTAGCCATAATCCTCGTAGGCTGGATAGATATCTATTCTTCCTCCCCGAATGCGAAATGTACCTCGTTTGAACTCGAATTCTGAACGGTCATAATGAAGGTGAACGAGTCTCATACTTAGTTCATTCGTCGAAGCTTCCTCACCAACAGTCAATTCAGCTACAAACTTGCCATATTCGATGGGAGAGCCGATGTTGTAGATACAAGAAACTGAGGCTACGACGATGGCATCATTTCTCGTTAAAATATTCGTAGTTGATTGAAGCCTTAGCTTATCTATAACTTCGTTAATTTGTGACTCTTTTTCAATATAGGTATCCGTTGCGGGGATGTATGCTTCAGGTTGATAGTAATCGTAATAAGAAACAAAATAGGAAACGGCATTTTTGGGAAAAAAATCACTCATTTCTTGGTACAGTTGGCCTGCAAGTGTCTTATTATGCGAGATGACGAGC
>CAYINK010000025.1:0-11272 GCA_964364765.1 uncultured Gammaproteobacteria bacterium | reverse complement strand
TTGTAATTTCTTAATGGCATCCCCGACTGATTTTTCAGTTTGTTTAGGGAAAAGAAATCCATTTACGTTGTCATGTACTGTTTCAATCAGTCCTCCTGATGCATATGCTATGACGGGTAATCCATGCCCCATCGCCTCAACCGGGGCAATACCAAATTCCTCATCCACCGATGCAAAAAGAAATGCTTTAGCGTTTTCATAAAGTTCTTCTAGTTTTTTATCTGATACATTACCTAAAAATTCAACCGTTTTCCCCGCAATGGATTGGAGATACCGCATATCTCGTCCAACTCCTACGATTTTGAGATTAAATTTATATTTATTTGCGGCTTTTATCAATAAATCAACATGTTTTGCTCTTGCCAATCTTGAAACGGTTATAAAGTAATTACGCTTCGCTAGATTTCTCACTTCGTTCGAAATGACAAATTGAGAAGGAATGTCAACGGGGGGGTAGATGACGGTTGAATCCCGACGATAAAATTTCGTAATTCTTTTTTGCGTCTCGATAGAATTTGTGATGAGATGGTCCGGTTTTTGAGACGCTTCATAATCCCAAAGTCGCAAGAAGTGATTTAAAAAAACTCCATATATTTTTATAATCAAATGTTTCTGCCACTCAATGGCAGTTTCATATCCGTAAAGATAACGTGGGGGATGATGAATATAGCTTATGTGAATAGTGGGCTTTTTCGTAATTATTCCTTTACACATCCATGAACCGGTTGAGGAAATCACCAGATCATATTTTGAAAAGTCAAACGATTCCCAAATGAGAGGGGTCAAAAAACGGAGAGGGGAGTAAAGTCTGTTTATCAAAGGAATTTTCCCAAACCAGGAAACATGAACGGTCCAGTGTTTAACTATTTCTTTATGTTCACCAAGTGAGTTAAGATCAAATGTCGAAGTAAATACATCCGCTTGCGGATATATTTCTTTCAGGGCAACAAGAACCCGCTCTGCCCCGCCGAATTCGCGGAGTTGGTCATGAACTATGGCTATTTTCATCTTTTATATTATATACTTTGTTGATATGAATATTGTTCATTCTGCGATACTGGGTGTTATTGAAGGATTGACTGAGTTTCTTCCCATCTCTTCAACAGCACATCTTATCATAGCGGCCAAACTTCTTCGCCTCCCTCAAACTGATTTTATGAAATTCTTTGAAGTGTTTATCCAGTCGGGGGCTATACTGGCTGTGGTCCTATTATATTTTCAATATATATTGAAACATAAAACCCTTATAAAACAAATTACTTTGTCATTTATCCCAACCGCAGTCATCGGTTTTTTTCTGTATAAAATAATAAAAAATGTCTTTTTTTCTTCAAGTATGCTCATCATTGATGCTATTTTCATCGTTGGTTTACTTTTTATTATCTTAGAATATTTCATTTCGAAGAAAAAAATAATCCTCAAACATTCTTTATCATCATTGACCCCTCTTCAGGCAATTTTGACTGGTTTCGTGCAGGCTCTTGCAGTTATCCCCGGCGTATCCCGTTCGGGGATTGTGATGTTTTACCTCATGAGTCAGGGATATAAGCGGGATGAGGCGGCTACTTACTCATTTTTACTTGCAGTTCCCACAATCTTAGCGGCATCTACCTATGATCTCCTCAAAATGAGAAGTCTCATTGGGTCTTCGGTCCAATATCTTCCCCTTCTTATCGTAGGATTCGTTACCTCATTCATGGTCGCCTATGCGGTTATGAAGTGGTTTATCGGATACTTGAAACAAAATTCACTTGTGTCTTTTGGAATATACCGAATCGCATTAGCAATAATACTTTTATTTGTTTTTTAATGGATAATAAGGTTTCTTGGACAGACACATTTCGCAAAACCGCCTATTCTTGGCTTTTAGGGGAATATCCACCTCATAAATTTCCACCAGTAGCCATAATACCCTTTGAGAACCCGGATATGTATGACGCGGCTTCTTCTCTTTCTCTTTTGAGTGAAGTAAAAAAAGCCAATTCATTTGTATTTGGAAAATATCAAGGTGTTTCTATAGCATTATCAAACCCAAAATTTGGAGCCCCTGCGGTTGCAATGACACTTGACGTTTTGTCACTAACACGGGTAAAGACCATTATTGGAGTTGGTTTTTGCGGCAGATTACATAAAAATATTAAGTGTGGAGATCTCATTATTCCAACCTCATCCTTCATAGACGAAGGAACAAGTTCACAGTATGAAAAAAATCTGTCATCTTCTCATTCAAATCCGAAGCTTGTTGAGCACATTCAAAAAACGTGCGTTCACTTATCAATTCCTCATCACCTAGGTCCCATTTTTTCAACTGATGGCATATTGCGAGAAGATGAAGCAAAGCTCGAGAATTTTGTTCAAAAAGGGGCACGTGCGGTAGATATGGAAAGCTCGGTAGCATTTACAGTTGGAAATTATTTTAATAGACAAGTGGCAAGTATTTTAGTTGGGAGTGATAATCCTCTTGAAAAAGAGAATGCAATATATGAAAAGTTACAAAAAGGATATTCTCAGGCAATACAAGTTGCGTTGGAGGGAGCACGGACTAGTAAGTAATACTTTTATAATACCTAAGAACACGAGTTGTCATTGCGAGCCAAGCAGAGTATAGCGAAGCAATCTTTCTAAATAATAAGATTGCCGCGTCGTCCTCCGATTCGGAGGACTCCTCGCAATGACATACGGCTAGGTTATGAAATGAGCACTACTTCAATAATCCTGTGATTTTAACAAGCATTTTGTCGAGTATTTTCTTTCCATAATCTAAAGAAGATTTAGCAGGGTCTTCGCCATCAATAGCTAACAATCTATCATTTTTATTTTCCATACGTCTTAGGTCAACATATTCAGGAAACAAAGCCATCATAAGAGAAGTTTCCCATTTGCCGGCATGATCACCCATTTCTCCTTCAATAAGATCGGGCTCTTTGACTATCACAAACGTTATATTTTTATCAGAAAATTTTTTGGCGGCAAGTTTGGCAATATCTGCATTTGGATAATGGCCTGCGAGGATAAAAATCTTTTTAAAACCAATTCGCATCATCCGATAAAAATAATTTTCAAGAACTTCTTGGTAAAGTTTTGTGTCCAAGTGATAGCAATCATATTGTTTATTCGGATATTTTTTTAAATCTATATCTGGCCATGCGTCTACTCCTTGATAAAGGGGGGGAAATACAATACCTCCCATTTTCTGTGCGGCCAATTGGCAGATTTTCCACGCCTTAAGTGAGTCAAGGCCTAACACATTATGGTATCCGTGATATTCCATACTTCCTAAGGGAAGATAGGCAGTTGGATTTTCATTTATTGCTGATTTAAACTCCTCAGGAAACATTTCTTCGTAGTTTGTTTTCATATTCGTAACTACTTTTATCTCACCTGCAATAATATTATCCCCGCGATTGAAAAACAAAAACCTAAAAGCTGTATGTGGTTAAGTTTTTCTTTTAGGAATATGTAGGATAAAAAGACGGTTACGACTGTGCAAGAGCTCGTAATGACGGAGACATAGGAAAGTTCACCATATGTTATAGCTATGTTGTAAAAAGCAAATCCTATGGTGTCAACCAGGGCGGCGAATATCACATACTTCCAAGGAATATCCTTTATCTTTATAGGAATACGTCTTATCAGAATAACACTTAACGTCAATGCAACCATACCAACACGTATAAGTACGGAAGTGTTATACCAACCATACTGTCGTGTTAGAAAAGCGCTGAATAATGAGGAAGTACCCATCCCCAAACCGGCAAAGAATGCGGGAGCCACACCGGTAAATACGAACTTTTTCTGTAATGCGCGTAAAGCTTTAAAATCAAACGATAAAAGAATAACTCCAAGAAGCACAAGCACAATGCTTATTCCCTTAAAAATGGAAAATGATTCATGTAAAAATACAACGCCAAGGAGGGCGGCAATGGGAATAGATATATTGGTAACCGGTATGACAATCGGAACGCTTCCTATTTTTGTAGCATATAAAAACAAGAGCCATATAAGACCGCCAAATCCTCCAAGAAATACAAACATACCAATTCCTCGAATATCTATTTGCTGATGCACGAAAAGACGTAAAGGCAAAAGCATGAGGATGCTTGTAAACTGAAACAAAAATAATGTTACAAAAGGATCAACTTTCCGGCTAAGTTTGGTTGTAAAAATATACAACGCTCCCCAACACAACATCGCACCGATTGAGAGGAGAAGGGGTAAAGATGTAATCATGAGCGATTATATCAAATCGTTCGAACCTATTTTGTGAAAAACATGTAATGTAACCATTATACATATGTTATTCATACGTTTATTTTTCGATATTTTTTACTGCCTCTCTATATTTACAAAAATCACAATCTTGTCCAGAGTCAGGAATTACATCACTTTTTAAACATTCAATCGAATCTAGAATTGTCTTCTCAACCCATGAGTCATCGCCCACATAGGGAATAATTTTTATATCAAATTCCAGTTTGCCATCAAATGCTTCTTTGTCTGTATTTCACTTTATTGTGACAAAAGGGAAGGGGAATGTCAATCTCCTGGGGTTGTTTTATACTATTTTCTTTTTACTCTTAGCAATAAGTTTTATCGTTTTGGTTGCGAATGCTTCAAAGTCTGTGTCGGCCTTACTTGGCATCTTTAAACTTCTCTTGTGATATTTGTCATATTCCTTCTCCGCTAATTCCTTTGCTAATTCGTGAGTGACTTTGCCTGCATTTTTCAAAATATCTTTTCTATTAAGCTGTAAAAATTCATGAAGTCTTTCTATCCAATCCGTCATACGCATTGGTATTCTTTGCATCGCTTGTCCCTCGGCAAATACGAGATATTGCTCGACGAGATTATTCAAAACGAGAAGTTCCTGCTCGTTTAAATAATTTTTGGCAATGGCTACTTCTTCTTTCGTTGGTTTGCCACCTCTAAAATTTGTCAGACCCACATTTGGTTTTCTACTACTTACTCTGCTTGCAATTATCTCCGCCGCAGTGTTTCCGGTAACGGCGTAATGAACCTTGTTTTGTACTGTTTTGAAAAAAAGGATGCTTTTTTCATCCGTTGGATCATAATCGACGCTTGTGGCATAGATATCAGTAATTTTTCTATAAAACCTTTTTTCCGAGGTGCGTATATCCGCTATGCGGCGCGTTAATTCTTCAAAATAATCAAATGGAAGATCGGGATTTTTCAGCCGTTCATCATCTATCACAAAACCTTTGACAATGTACTCCCGCAACTGTTTGGTTGCCCATTGGCGAAAGGCCATAGCAATAGAGCTTTTAACACGGTACCCAACGGAAATAATCATGTCTAAATTGTAATAATTTGTGGTGTAGTTTTTACCGTCCGCGGCAGTTGTAAAGAATTCCTTTACAACTGAATTTAGTTCAAGCTCACTCTCTTCTAAAATATTTTTTATATGTTGGCCTACATTTTGTTTTGTTGTTTGGAGCAAATGAGCTAAATCGTTTTGGGTCAGCCACACGGTATCGCCATCAAAGCGCACATCGATCTTTGTCTCGCCAGACTCATTTTTATAAATTACTATTTGTGATTGAGGAATAATGTTTTTCATAGTTTTACCCTTCAATTACCCCGCTAAAAAACAAATCTATCTTTGTACGGCTCAATCGAAAAGGTTCAAGAGTGTTATATAGGTTTCGTTTACGGTTAGGGTTGTAGTATTGTGACATAAAATAATTGTTATTTATTTATACTTCACATTTTGGCAAAAGAGGAGAGGAATGTCAAATAACAAACCCCAGGGGTTGTTTAACGGGAAAAATCTTAACCTTGAATTAGTCAAAGCAGGTTGGGCCAAAGTTGTTCTATATGAGAAACGGGCTAAGGGCCCGTTCATAAATTAACTGATTTATAATTTATGATTACGGCCCTTTGTGCCGCACCTCCTATGAAATAGGAAATTAAGTTATTAATGGATGCGGCCTAAGATAAAATATCAGGATGAGTTACTTCAGGCGGAGAATACGGCGAGGGAGAAGAAGTTGGGGGTGTGGGGAATTAAATAAATCTGTTTAAGAAATTAACAAGCCCTTGATTTTTAAATCTTCTTTAACTCCAAAAAAATGAGGAATAGCTTTACCAACTAAATTCCAAAACTTTTGAGAATGATTGAACTCTTTCAAATGGCAAAGTTCATGGGTGATTATGTAATCTCTGATTTTGGAAGGAAGAAAAAGAATTTTATAGTTAAAGTTTAAGTTTTTTTTCTTTGAGCAACTTCCCCAACAAGTTTTTTGACTCTTGATAGTAATCTTATTAAACCTAAATCGATAATGCTTTTTATTAAGAGATATGAGTCTCTCTGTGACTAATTCTAAAGTTTTATTTTTATACAGCTCATATCCATCGGCACCAAAAGTTAACTTTTGTTTTTTGTTAAGTTCTTCAAAAAAATCTATTTTGGAAATCACCCATTGAGATTTCGCTATTACATACTTATCTATAGAGTGAGTTGGAAATGTTTGGGGAACAGTCACAACAAAATTGCCATCGCAATAAACAGCCAACCTCATCCGCTTAGCCCTACTACTTTTACGGACTGAATAATTTACAACTCGATTATGCAGACTAATCTGTCGTGTCATTAGAATTTTTTAATTACAATATCGACCAGTCTATTGAGGTATTTCGGAAAATCGTCTACTTTGATTTTATCTTTATAATCTTTTAAGATAAGACCCTGAATAATTTGTTTTACGCCCTTTAAGAATTCTTCACGTTTGGAAGAATTTTGCCACCCTTCATCAAGAATAGACTCTAATTTTTTTGATAGATCCTTAGATAAATTAATAAGTACAGGTTGATCAGTCTTTGGTAAAAACTCTTGAGTGATTACAAATAATCCATATTCTCGTAAGTTTAGACCAAGCTTTTTCGCTTCATCTGATTTACTTTTTATATCATTCATCAAATCATAATAACGTTTAATTCGCTCAGATAGATCTATTTGATGCTGTTCAAACTCTTTCCGGATAGAGAGGAGTCTTTCACTAAACTTCTGGAACATTGGGTTTGTGTCTAAGTTTATTGAAATTTCCTGCTTAAGCATCTTCTCAAGATTGAGTGCTTTTTCTTCTTCATCCATCTTATCAAGACGTTCAAGAGTATAGATATCATTTATGTTTAATTCCCTGAAGCTTTTGGTAATTCCTTCGTAGTCAATTTGCTCCTGAATGAGTTTTTTGACTTTTTCTCCGTATTCGCCAAAAGTTGGAATGTCTCCAGACCGGAAAGCTGCCATAGCTTGATTCTCACTGCGGAAATCATTAGTAAAGGCAATATACACACTTGTTGTCCATTCAAATGTACGAATATAATTGACCAGGAAAGGATCGGGTGATAAAACTTCAAACAGGAGTTTTAACCGGGAATATTTATCGGTAAAGTATCGTTGTTTATTTTCATTATCAATAAATATTTTGAGGCACCGTCTTAAATTTTCAATTGAAGGATCTTCTTGATTGATTCCGGTAAAAATATCTTTTATTTCGTTCAGAACCTCTAGAAATTCTTCTTTTAAGTGGTTGAGATCAATAAGTGCCGAGTCAATAATACTTTCATCAAAGTTCAAAGCTTCATAAAGATTTCTGGTAATTCCATAATAATCAATAATTTTTCCACAACCCTTATTCGGATAGACGCGATTCGTACGAGCAATAGCTTGTAACAAGTTATGATCTCGTAAAGGCTTATCCAAATACATTGCTTGTTCGATTTGAGCATCAAATCCCGTCAAAAGCATATCGCAGACTAAAAGTAATTTAAGTGAGCTTTTCGGGTCCTTGAATTTATCAATGATTTTTTCTCTTTGAGCTTTACTGGTGTTATATTTCCGCAAATGTTCTGAGTCACTATTGGGATCGCCCGAAGAATAGATAACCTCTGTCCATTCTTCTGGTATCAACTCATCAAAAAGTTGTTTATACTTTGCTGTTGCTTCACGGTCATAACAAACAACCTGAGCCTTAAAACCGTTGGGTTCGATGTAAAGCCGGTAATGATCAACTATATCTTGGGCTACCGCCTTCATGCGTTTATCAAGCTTTATCAAAGCTTCTTTTTTTCCATAGCGACGCATAACAAGTTGCTTTTGTTCAGGGGTGAGGTCGGTTGTCATTTCATCAAACTGTTTATCAACTTTCTCCTCATCTATAAAGAATTTTGAAAGACGTGCCTCGTATGTTACCGGTAAAGTTGCTCCATCATCAATTGCTTGTTGAATAGAGTAGTAATCAAGATATCTTTCTCCTTCTTCTCCAAAATTGCGATGGGTATTGAGAGTTATTTTGTCAATCGGAGTTCCCGTAAATCCAAACAAAAACGCCTTTTTCATTGAGCTATGTAATTTAATCCCCGCAACCCCCTCATTCGTTCTATGTGCCTCGTCGGACAACACGATGATGTTCTCATTAGGATTATCAAGCCCTATGGGAAGCTCGTTAAACTTCTCAATAGTAGATATAAATATCCCGCGCTCGTCATTAATTATTTTGTTTTGAAGATCACGTCGTGAAGTTATACGAATGACATTTTTACCTCCGCAGTTAACAAACACATTAAATATTTGATCATCTAAATCTATCCGGTCAACCAGCACAAACACTTTGGGATTTTTTAGTTCGGTGTCAAATCGTAACTTCCAAGCGGTAAAAAACATGGTGAGGGATTTCCCTGATCCTTGAGTATGCCAGATCAGTCCTCGCTTCTTTTTTCCCTCTTTCACTCGATCTACTATTTTGTTTGTTGCGCGAAGTTGTTGATACCGGGTGATTTTTTTGATTTTTCCGTCATTTGTCTGTTCAAATACAATAAAGTTTTTGATTATGTCCAGTAGTCTTTCTTTGGTGAGTAAAGAGATAAGAGATATTTCAAGTTGTCCATCAAATTTTTTCTCAAGTTCCTCAGCTTTCCATTGCAAAAAATATTGCTCTGGTGCGTAGGTTGTTGCGTATACTGTTTTTAAACCATCGGTTGCGATGTTGAAGCAATTTGGCCAAAAGAATTTCATAGCGACTCTTTCGTAGCGCTTTATTTGACCAATGGCATTTTCGTAACTAACACTTGTGGATGTAGTAGGACTTTTTGCCTCAATATCTACAACGGGAATACCATTGAGGAAAACTAAAATATCAGGGCGTATGTTTTCCAGATTACCTTCAAAATAAAATTGATTGGTAACAACAAAACGATTGTTTTCGAGATTATCGTAATCGACGACCATGTAGTCGCGCATTTTGCCTGTTGAGGAGTCTTTTAGATTAATACCATCTCTCAGGAGTTGCAGAAAACCCTCATTGGTATCAATTTTTTTTATTTCGCGAACAACATTTTGTGCTTCTGCATCATCGGTAATATTATTGATCCGTTTTATTGCCTCGGCAAGGTGGGGAGCAATCAAATATTCACTCTCCAGACTTCTCAAACCGGCAAATTCATCTGGCTCAATATACTCATAGCCCAAATTCTGGGACAAGAATTTAATTACGTGCTTTTCGACTGTATATGCTTCGTTAAACTTCATATTAGTTTAGAAATTTCTCACATTTGTTACTGTTCAAAAATGAGCTAAACCCATCTTGATCTATTATTTTTACGTTCTTAGCAAGATTACCCAAGTTTCCTAAAATGATATCTTTTGAATTCTTACCACACACCACAGCTATCGGAATATCTTTATCTTTAAGTTGTTCGTTCAGGATTTGTGCCAAATATGGATCGCCTGCTTTCCATCCAATAATTACTATTCTATCAACTCCATCTATTGCAGATTTCATGGCGTTAACATGTTCATCAGGGCAGACATAATCTAACTTTCTATGTAATGGTAATGCTACTGCTGGTAAATAAGTAAACTTTGTTGTGGGATCGTTACCCACACTAGGTAGATTTTTGCTGGTCTCAACATTTTTAATGACAATTGGATACTTTGTACTCTCACTATCCAGAACATATTGTGCGCCTAACAAGGCGAAATCATAACTAGACTTTTGTTCCCATCCATTTATCTTTCGCCAAAAATACCAGTTACAAGTACCATGAAGTTTTATTATTTTAATCTCTTGGTTAATGTATTCTTCAACCTGTTCAGGTAATTTAGAAAAAAAAGCTTTCTCAAATAATAAGTCATAATTGAAGTTAACTATACAAGCCTTTCTGCCTGTTCCATTTATAATTTGAATTAAAGTTTGATAGTTATTTACAGTTCTAAAATAGTTCTTACTTACAGCCATAAATAAATCTGCAATATAAAATCTCAATGCGACTAATTGTTGGATGAGATCAGGATTTGAAGAAGTTTTATTTGTTCTTAAATCAGTAAGTATGTCCTCAAAGGACAGCTTTCCGCCCTTTAACTTACTTGAAATATAAGCAGCTAAATTAGATACCTGTGGTTCGTATTTACTTAGTATTTCATAAAATCGTCTTGTGTCAAAAATGTTGTTTGTTAAAGGGGGATGCCATTTGTCTAGCACATGCTGATCACTAAAATCAACATTAGATTGGTTGTCAAAAGATGCTCCCGCACCTAAAATAATTAAAGGGTATGCCATATTAATTTATTTGTACTTTCCGACTAAAAATATCTTTCATTATTCCATTTCTTAATTTAATAAAACTTTGATATGTAATTTCTTCCTTAATTTTTTTGATCTTAAGATTTTTTATAACTGTAACAACCTCTTTCTGCCTATCAGTATCAGGTAGAGGAATATCAAAATCTCGTATTTCTTCTAAATGAAGATTGGTAACAGTGCCCTGTTTACTTCTTTTGCGTACTTGATTCATTACATACTCAGATCCAACAACTTCAGCAAGATATTCGGGTAACACTTTAGAGGTGTCAGGCTTAATCAAACATAAACTCACAAAAATACTAAACTCTCTATCCCAGTTAACAACTTTTGTAATACCAATCGTTCCATTCTTTGAAAGTAGGACGTCGCCTTTTCCAGGTTTGCATCTTTTAATTAGCTCACGATGTTCTTCATCTGAAATATGCTTGCACCTTACCCAATCTATTTGATTGCTTTTAATGTCGTTAATCCGTAGAAAGGGTATACCATCGGGTAAATACTTTGGTGTTCTATGTGTACCATCAGTAATTTTTGAACACACTGTATTGAGTTTTACTATGTGATTTGAACTGCTATCTAGTAACTGAGTTATTATTCCTTGATTAAAAATCTCAATTTTTTGGATAATCTGGTTTGTTTTAGCAATGTCTTGATCAATCATGTTTAGAAGA
>CAYINK010000024.1:0-11655 GCA_964364765.1 uncultured Gammaproteobacteria bacterium | reverse complement strand
TCTAGGTCAAGCTTATCTACATTCACATCCCAAAAGAATTTATGGAGGGATTTGGGGATTTTCATGATTATAGTATACTACAAATTAATATCCACTTGACAAATTATTACTATAAGTTTATAATGTAAGAAGTTATAAAGTTTACATTATAGAATTATGTCTCAAACAACTATTTCAACAAAAGAAGAATGGCTCCGAGTTCTAGGTAAAGGCATGGTGACCATTCCAAAAGAATGGAGAGATGAGCTTGGATTCAAAGAAGGAGAGATGGTTAAGGCAAGCAAGACGGTGTCTGGTATATTAATTGAACCGATCGATAAACCGGCCCCTTATCGTATTTATTCACAAAAAGAGCTCATGGCATTTGTAAAAGATGACATAATATAAATTATGAAACGGGTTTTTTTTGATGCATCGGTATTATTTTCTGCAATATATTCTTCCTACGGAGGCTCATATGCACTCGTGCGACTTGCTTTAAAAGGAGAGATTATGGGGGTAACAACTCAATCAATTATTGAAGAACTGTATGAAAATATGCACAAGATAAAAAAAGCCTCAAAGCAAAGGGTTGACATATTTATACAAACTCACAAATTGATGGTAAGGGAGCGTATGACGCACAAAGAAATCGAACAATATATTGGTTTAGTTGAAGAAAAAGACACACATGTTGTGGTAGGGGCACTTTTATCGCATTGTGATTTTTTAGTAACACTTGATAAAAAACACCTGGACAATGTGGAAACAAAAAAACTTTTTAATAAACAGATTCACATAGTTTCACCAAAAGAATTACTACGACTTGTTTAAAGAGTTTTCTTTGTTGTTTGTTGGGATGTGTTGAAAAAGGCGGTCAAGGATCCGATATTGCTGGGCCTACTTGTCCGCCGTAGTCCCCCGACGAAGGAAGATTTTGAGATTTGACTGCCTCTTGACTTGCTTGGGATTAAATTTTATACTGATTCTTAAGATTTATGATTGCCAAATTGTTCAAAATAATCTTTGTTATTTTGCTTCTCGTTGTCTTAGGAGAATTGGGGTATTACTTGGTTACCTTAAATAAAGGAGAAGTAAGAACAAAACCCACCACTACTCAGCGTCCAAAAGATGCACTGGTCACACAAGAAGTTCTTGACTTCATCGGGGCACTGAAAAAAAGCCCAAATCAAAAATTTCACTTGAGGACGGAAACAACTGGTTTTATTGAAGGAGTTAGCGAGACAACGGGGGGAGAAGCCTATATTCTTAAGATCGTTAATAACAAAGGAAAAAAAGTTATGAATTATGTATTAGATAAACAGATAAAGAATGACAATGCTTTCTATTTGGTAGAGAACGATAAAAAAACTAAAATTACCATTAATGACCTGAAAATAAATGATAAAATAACCGTTAACGATGAGCATGAAATTAGGGACAATATCATCAATGTTGACTTTTTTATCTATCGATAGTGGTATGACTAAGACAATAAGGCAAACCCTCTATCAAAAACCAAAACTAGAAGAGGAAAAAATTACTCTAAACATGTTTTATTTAAAAACTTCTTTTGAGGGTGGGGAGGGGATATTCTTTGCAAGCTGTTGGAATTATATTTGTCAACCTTGCTCACAACCGGCATGTGGGTCAGACTGTGCATGTTAATTACTTTAATCTCCTCGTAGAAGTTTTATAAGTCCTCTTTTTTCCTTCCGAAAAGACAGTGTGTAGAAATTATGAAAATGAGAGACAAATGCAAAAACAGTTTGCATTTGTTTTTTCACGTACATCGTGTCATTCGTCCAGAATTGTTTCAACATATCTTTAAGAATTTTGTCCTTGTCCTTCATACTATCAGTACGAAAAACATCTGCCTGACGCAAGAAAAATACTTTTTCCAAAGGATATTTCGTTGGTCCCTTTTCTATCCACCACTCCTTTTCGGCAATGGGTATTTGGTAGAGAGAAAAAGTTTCTCCTTTTTTTTGAATAATAACGGTATCGTCAGCAAGAGCAGGGTATTTAGTTTTTAATAATTTAATTACAGTAGATTTTCCTGCACCAGAAAAACCTGTAAAAAGGGACGCTTTTCCATCTATCACACAAGCAGACGCATGCAAGATAAAGCCGTTATTTTCAGTAAGAAGAATTTGTATAACATTTCTTAAAATAAATTGAAACTGCGAAATACTAATATGATAGTAACTCGTAAGAGTATTGTGTGGGAGATATTCAGCAATATTCATGAAGTGTTTAGTTCTATCACTTTTTTTTAATAGTTCAAAATTGTTTTGTTCTGTAAAGTTGATAGTATAATCGGGCTGTTTTTTACCTCTTTGGGTAATAAATCTATTAAAATGTGTCTGCATCATCTTTCTGAAGATTTTTTCACGATGAGAAGATTGCGCTTTATGGAAGTTTATTTTTATGAGAGAACCCGCAACGTGGAAGTATAATTTTCGCATAATTAATTTCATCAGTATATCACACGAAGTATGTTTTCATTGATATGAAAGGCCTTATTGAAATTTTTAAATAGACTGTGGGAATATTTGAGTATATACTATCATGTAGGGTTGCCTTGTGACAATATATGTTTGAAAAATGCCAATGAAAAAAATATTCAATTCCTTCCTCCAGAGTAAATCTTTCTCACTCAAAGCAGAGGGCAACAGCATGCTTCCGATTCTTCACTCAGGCGATGTAGTATATTTTCGAAAACCCCCATTTAAAAAAATAAAAGTAAACAACCTTGTGTTAATAAGAAAAGATAATAAATTATTTACGCACAGGGCAATTTATAAGAATGACAAAAAAAGCAATTTTCTTATTACCAAAGGGGATAATAATCCTGAATCAGACGGGAAAATATATCCTCGTCAAATCATTGGCAAGGTCGTAAAAGTAAAGCGCGAGGGAAAAGAGTTTGACCCAAACAATATCTATTTACTTCAATCCTCTTTATATTTGCAAGAAATAATTAAAATAAAGTTTTTGTTTGAAAAGCAAAACACAGACTTTGTTTTTTTGAAAGGGCTACCCCTTCACCTCTATTATGAAAAGGAACATCCCCGCCGGATTTATGCCGATTGTGATGTTTTAGTAAACAAAAAAGATTTTCAGAGAGCGGAAAAGATTCTTCTCGAACAAGGATATAAAAAACAGGACTCCTCGTTAACAAACAATCTAAAAAAAATCAAAGATAAGGAAAGTGAGTTGGCCTATTACAAGATCATCAACGGATTTATGGTGACGTTTGATCTGCATCTGGAAGTGGTATTTATGATGACGCAGTTGGGACGCCTTGAGGCTTTGTACCCGCAAAAACCCATTAATAAACTCACAGAAGAGTGTTTAAAAACAAAAAGACAAGTAAAAATTAATAATGAATTTTTCCAGATACTAGATACCAAATACCTGATACTATATCTGGCTCTTCACTTCTTCCATCATAATTATCGAGGAGCATTTCGTTTGGACTTCCTTGATAAAATTATACGATGTGGTCATCTCGAACGAAGTGAGAGATCTAGCGACCAAAGGGAGCGTAATACACGCTTCGCTGGATTTCTCACCCGCAAAGCGGGATTCGAAATGACAGAGTGGGAGAAAATGAGCCAAGATATTGTTGAATTCAAACTTCAAAATTTTGTCTATCCTGCTTTTGTCCTCCTGAAAAAATACTACCAGACCCCCATTCCCAAGAGCTTTTTGAAAAGTATCAAACCAACAAACTCTTTAACCCTTAAACTCGTTAACTCGTTAATAAATACAAACATCTTTAATGATGAACCACGGGTGAAAGCAGGTATAAATCGATTTAAAAACCTCTTTTTTTTATCCCCGGAGCCGCTATGGAGGAAGATCGTCGTATTTATGAATATACAGGTAATATATTCGGTTATTTGGATTATCTGGAACAAAGCAAAAAAATTGCTAAAATTGAAAGATGCTTACCCCAAACATTCTTATCACTAATTTTTGTAATCAAAACTGTCCGTTCTGTTTTGCCAGAGCGGAGATGAAAAATAAATCAATAGATCAAGAAATGGCCATTGATGAATACAAAAAGCTTCTTATACGAATAAAAAAAAGTGACAAATCAATCGACACTATTAAACTATTAGGAGGAGAGCCAACGCTTCATACACAATTTGAGAAAATAATTAAAATTTCCCTGAAACAATTCACTTTTGTGCAAATTTTTACAAATGGAATCATAGAAGAGAAAAGAAAAATATTTTTAGAACAATTTTTTCCTCGAGTCAAACTTACATTTAACGTTATGACTCCTGGAATGATGTTTAACAAAAAAATCCACAAGGAAGTCATTAGTTGTATAGATATTTTTTCTCAAAGGACAGAAGTAACGCTTTCGCTAACAATTGATCCTCACACAAACATCGACTTGATACTTAATGCGATAGAAAAAAGAACCTGGGCATCCGTCTTTGGGTTTAGAATTGGGTTTTCTAATCCTGTTGCGGGTGAGAAAAATTTATCCTTCATCGACCAATTTTCTTAATCTATTGCCCGACTCCATTAATATCGGATTTAAGGTTGAGGCATATATTGCTAATCTATTGAATATGAAACAACCATACTTATACCGTTTAAGAGATAAAGAAATTGACTTTGTTCTTCCTCAAGAAAAAATCGCCATTGAGGTTAAATATCAAAACAACATTGACTATCGAGAGGTGGCTTTTTTTAGAAAATATCTCAATGAAAAAAAATATCAAGGAATTGTGGTTGTGAAAAACGATAAACCATTGAATATTGAAGATAAAAACATAAAAACTGTCCGGGCTGAAAAATTTAGTTCTTTTTTACAAAAAAAGCTTTAATCTCTGCTTTATGCTAAATACTTCAAGATTTCTTTTGTACCTCCCCCAGAAATAGCTTTTATTTCATGCTCATTTTGTATTTGGATAAGACTACCTCCTTAATCCGACACCACATATGCGACAGTGAAGTTACACTGTAGACATATGAGAATATCTCCAAAGGAAATAATTAAACGACTTAAAAAGAATGATCTTGATATTCGTAAGACTGCATTTGAATTAGGTATTCATCGGTCAACTTCCTTGGACATGTTACGAATACGCCATTATTGATATCTATTCCCGCTACAAGGATGCAATTATCTTAAATACCCTTGATGCAAGTCAAGCAGTATCGGCTCTTTTTACCATGTTGAAACGTCTGCCTTTTAAGGCAGTATTTATACAGACTGACAATGGACTTGAATACCAAGGAATATTTATCAAGACACTGGAGAAGATGCACCTTAAACATCACTTTATTCACAAAAGAACACCTAATGAAAATGCAGTTATTGAAAGATCATTCCGTACCGATGAAGAAGAGTTCTTCTTTTTCCGTTACAAAGGAGCAAAAGACTATGACGACCTACGTGACCAATTCGCAATATACCTTAAAGAATACAATGAAAAGAGACCCCACCTAGGTCTTAATCTCAAAACACCATTAGAAGTTATTCAATCGTCGCAGATGTCTTGACGGATTAAGTACCTCTTGACTTACCCGGAATTAAGTTTTAGATTTATGTTATGTCTGCCAAATTGCTCAAGATTAGTTTTGTTATTTTACTTCTTGTTATTTTTGGTGAAGCAGGGTATTATGTTTATGTTTTACGTAGGAGCAGTTTAAACACCACACAAAATTCAGTTAACGCAAGAACAGATGAAATACAAGTGCAAGAAATAAAGTCATATGTAGATGAGATTAAAAAGGGTAGCATAAAATCGTCAATATTGACAAATAACTATGAAGGAAAAATTACTGAATTAGAAAAGAATGGAGGAAAGTTAACGGTAAACGGTAAAAGTTTTGAATATAAAGTAAAGATAACAATAAAACCAGAGTCGGATAATGAGTTTACTTATTATTTTAGAGACTTTGATCTTAATCTCACAAAAATAAAAGAAATGAAAGACGGAAAAGACGTAGCGTTGCAATTTAGTGATTTGCAAATAGGTGATAATGTAAGTATGACGATTGGTTACAATCTTCAAAAAACGGATTCTACAGGTATTACAAATATTGATATTTTAAGAAACTAATTATGAAAAGGAATGTTCGTAAATATCAAAAACCAAAGATTAGAAAAGAATCAATTAAAGTCAATTTTTATTTTTCTGCTGGTCGAGCTTTTGATTCTATGGATCCAGATTTAAATAGTCAACTACTTCTAGCACACCAATCCGGATATTGTACTGGAATATGTGCTTATTGTTTGTAATTCAGTTACCTGACACTGCTTTTAATAAGTTTTTTTTATCTTTCTCAAAGTATAAAAAGTAAAATCCGCTAAATTCATCAATAAATTTAAATAAATAGGGTACTTGCATAAGATAATATTTTTTATCCGTCCAAAAGTGATGCACTAATCTTTTTAATAAATATTTTTTATCCTCGATTTTTTCAATCCGGGTGTAGCGGGCTTTTCTTAAAAAGAATATTTTATTTATTTGATATTTGCTTGGATTTTTTTTTACCCACCATTCCTTTTCTATGAATGGAGTCTGGTAGAAAAAATATGAGTGATTCTCTTTTTTAATAATGACGTTGTCGTCTGCCTGTGCAGGATGATGAAACCTTAACAATTTGATAACAGTTGATGTTCCTGCTCCTTCATTGCCGATAAAAATATTTACTTTACCGTTTATCTGATTTGCTGAGCCATGCAATAAGAAGCCTTTATTGTGCATTAATAATTTTTGAGTTATCAACCGCAATAATAATTGAAAATGAAAAATACTTATATGATAAAAACTGATCATTTTTCTTTTATTCATTTCTTCATAAATCATAGCGTAGTAATTAGTGCTGTTATTATTTTCAATAACTGTAATGTCTTTTCTTTCAATAAAATCAATAATATAATCAATTTTATTAGGATTTTGATTTACCACAAAACCGCTAAAATAAGTAGTTATTTTATTTTTAAATCGCGTTCTGATAAATTGCCACTCCGTCGGATAGAAATTGAGTTGAATGTAAAAATTTGAAATGGATAAAATAATTTTTTGACGCATTGCTGATATAATAGCATAAATCATTATGAAAATCTCTCTAAGACATAATCTAAATTCACTTTACGAACTTCTGATAAAACGCAAAATATTAAAAAGTGTAATTAAAGTAGAAAATATTTATTACGATGAATTAAAATTCTATTTTTACAAAGGAATTTTTAATCATTCAAATAAAATGTCAAAATATAATAAATCTCAATATAATTCTGACAGTGATAATGTTGCAAGCGGAATTTCTGTAAAATCGAAATCTACAGCACTTCTTAAGTGTTTGGTTGAAAGCCTAGAGCGGTATAGTTTATGTACATATAGCAAAGAAAGTATTATCCAAGCTACATTTAATCGCCTTTCAGATAAGGCGCTTAACCCTGGTTTATATAAACACGACAGGCGTTTATCCCAAATCAATATGGGATGGATCAAAGGATACGATTTAATAAATAACAGAGGCTGCTTTATTCCTGCACAATTAGTGTATCTTACTTATCCGGCAGATAAAGAAATTCTATTGACTACTCAAATAAGTACCGGGGCAGCGGGAGGAATTGATTTTGAAACTACTGTATTGAGAGGTATATATGAAGTTATTGAGCGCGATGCATTTATGACAATGTATTTAAATAAAATAAAGGCGTCTCGGATAAATTTAAATTCTTTGAATAGCGATGCCATCAGTTTTTTAGTCAAACAACTTCAGAGATATAATCTTGAGTTATTTCTTTTCAACATCACAAATGATATGCAGATTCCTTCATTTTTTACTTTATTACTTGATAGAACTGGATTGGGACCTGTTATTACGGTGGGTGCAAAATCTGGGTTTACTGTTGAGAAAGCAATCGTCGGAGCAATTGAAGAGTCTTTAATGCCAAGGCAATGGTTACGGTATGAAATACAAAAAAGATCTTTCAGAATTCCAAAAGTAGACCATCACCGAATAAACAATATAACAGATAGGGCGTTATATTGGTCACAATCATCAAATATAAAACACTTTGATTTTTTAATACATCAGAAGCCAGAAAAATATAAAATTATTCCGATCACATATGATACAAAAACCGAACTGAAACGAGTAATACAAATTATTAAAAATAATAACTATAAAATTTACTACGCAAATATAACTCCCAAATTTGTTAAGAATAATTCTTATTATGTATATAAAATTATCATTCCAGGACTTCAAGCATTATACTTGGATGAAGCTAAACGCGAAATAAACTCAAACAGACTTATAAAAACAGCGCATTTTTTCGGCAAAAAAAATACAACTATAAATAATATACCCCATCCATTTCTATGAAAAGAGATTATAGTATTCAAAAATTATTAAATGAGCCATTGTCTCTGTGGCAAAAATTTCATGAAAAGACGAAATTGAAAGTATTACCAAAGGATAAGAGAACTAAACTAACTAAAATAAAAGATAATAAAGTAAAATTTAAAGGTTATACTAGGTTAGGAGTGACGTCGTTACCGGATGCCCGATTATCTGCAGATGTCACCTATGAACAGGTATTGAACTTGAGAAGTTCCGGAAGAGAATTCTCAAACGTACCACTTTCACAGCAGGAAATAAGCAGCCTTTTATATTACTCATCGGGAATAAACAGAAGTAAAAAATCAGTGTTTCCTTTTCGATTTTATCCCTCAGCCGGACATAATTATCCTCTCGAAATATATGTATTATCTTTACATACAGAATATCTAAATGGGCTGTATCATTATTACGTTCGATCTCATTTTTTAGAAAATGTATACTTATTTAAAAAGATTAAACTTACCGATTATTTCGGTCAAGAGTGGGTTGGAAATGTAGCTGCATTTATCATAATAACCGCAATGTTTAAAAGAACAATATTATCTTATGGAGACAGAGGGTACCGTCATATATTAGTTGAAGCAGGTCATCTCGGTCAGAATATCTACCTCAATTCTGTTGCTCTTGGACTATCATGTTGTGCAATTGGAGGATATATAGATGATAAACTTAACTCTCTCATAGATGTTGATGGATTAAATGAGTCTGTAGTTTATGTTCTCGCTGTAGGCAAAAAGAAGTAACCGTACCCATGCCAGGTATGTGGAAGCTGGACAGAGATAGATGGTGTCCATGAATTAAAAATCCGATCAGCTATTATCTTTTTCCTATATTTTTCCTGGCAAATTTACCTCTATGTTAAATTCAGCAATTGCGAGATAAATTGTTTCCATTGGGGAGAATTATATACTAATTTAACACACATGTCTTAACAACTTAAGTTCAACCATTAAGTACAACGGTTTTAGTAAAATAGAGAAATTAAAAAAATCCTTCGCTCTCAAGGCCGAGGGAAATATCATACTCCCCATCTTCCATTCGAGAGATATGGCGTGAGGCTAATTTATTGAAATGAGTTTTAGGTAAATTTATCGCAGTAGTCCTTTATCTTGATTAATAATTTTTCAACATGGGGTATAAATTCTTTTGCAGATTTGTACACTTTTTGAGCAACCTCTTCTTTATAGGTGTGAACAGTTAAGTTCCTATTCTCTAAAAACTCAAGCCATACGCTTGGATTATCAATTAATCCAACCGTGGCCGCTTGCCGTATCGCATTTCTGGGGCTGGTAGTAATTAGTCCTTCAAGCTCTACTATAGATTTCATTATTTTCCACGCCATTTCAAAGGTAAACTCAAACCTCTGTATGGTAGCATCTTGATGTACGGTTACCTCACGGGGGAGCACTGCCGCTTCCTTCAATCTTCCAAGAGCCTTCTGTAAATCATCATATTGGGCTTGAAGTTTGGTCATGGTTTATTTAAATAAATAATTTTCTGGAATGAAATGTCCCTAAACCTATCTGAGACATGAGAGAAATCTACTACATCTACAGTATAGGGAATGTTGGACTCCTCAAAGGCCTCTTTTATATCCGATAAAAGCAATGAATCTATTTGTTTTTTACTTTTTATACCTATATCAATATCGCTGAATTTTCTTCCGCCACCGGTTGCCCGTGACCCGAATATAAACACTTTAGATTCCTGAGGATTTAAAAATTGGAAAATAATTTTTTTTATTTCTGCAATGGTTACTTCATCAAGCATGCTATGATTGTAGCATAAATTTCTATGCAAAACATACTTAAATCCCTCCTTCAAAGCAAATCTTTCTCCCTCAAGGCAGCAGGAAATAGTATGCTTCCGATTCTCCGCTCGGGTGACGTGGTACATTACCGAAAAATGTCAATTAAAAATATAAAAATAAATGATCTCGTTTTGGTGAAAAAGAAGAGTAAATTATTTACCCACAGGGTAATTTACAAAGAGATCCCTCGACCAGTTTACCCTGAGCAAAGCCGAAGGGCTCGGGATGACAGGGGAGGAGGCTTTCTTATTACCAAGGGGGACAATAATCCTGAATCTGACGGAAAAATATACCCACAGAATGTAGTAGCAAAAGTACAAAGTGTGAAAAGAAACGGAAAGGAGTTTGACCCGAACCAAATCTATTTACTACAGTCATCTTTGTATTTTCAAGAAATAATAAAAATCAAGTCGTTATTTGAAAGGCACAACATTGACTTTGTTTACCTAAAAGGTTTGCCACTGCATCTTTATTATGAAGGGGAACATCCCCGCCGGATATATGCAGACTGTGACGTGCTCGTGAACAAAAATGATTTTCAAAGAGCAGAAAAGATACTCCTTAAACAAGGATATAAAAAACAAGATTCACCACTCTCAAAAGGGCAGAAACATATGAAAGATAAAGAAAGCGAGCTGGCCTATTACAAAATAATAAATGGATTCATGGTGACATTTGACCTACATATTGAGGTTGTATTTATGATGACGCAGTTAGGAAGGCTTGAGGCCTTGTACCCGCAAAAACTCATTAATAAACTAACTGAAGAATGTCTAAGAACAAAAAGACAAGTAAAAATTCATAATGAATTTTTCCAGATACTAGATACCAAATACCTGATACTATATCTAGCTCTCCACTTCTTCCATCACAATTATCGAGGCGCATTTCGATTGGAATTTCTGGATAAAGTGATTAGAAAAAACAAACCAAACACCGAGTTAATTAACCTGCCTGCCGGCAAGGCAGGTCAATTAATTGATACAGTGAAATTCTATCGGTTACACAACTTCGTCTACCCTACTTTTGTTCTTCTGAAAAAGTATTATCAGACTCCCATTCCCCAGAACTTCTTGGCAAAGATAAAACCAACGAATCCGTTAATTCGTGAATCCGTTAATTCGTTAATCAAGACCAATATCTTTGACGATGAACCACGCATTGGGGCAGGGATAACCCGTTTTAAAAATCTTTTCTTCTTATCACCGGAGCCATTATGGAGAAAGATGATGATTGTATTCAATCAACAGGTACTTTATACGGGAGTTTGGTTGATAGTGCAAAAAATTATGACGTCATCCCTGCGCAGGCAGGGATCCAGTCTAAAAATACAATAATTGAAGTTATAGCATGGATTCCCGCCTTCGCGGGAATGACAGAACTAGACACGTTTGATAATCTTCTTCTTCAAAAGGTCTTTAACCAATTCTTTTACATCTCTCTTCGCCTGGTCCTCTTTTACCCCATATTTTTTA
>CAYINK010000023.1:0-11781 GCA_964364765.1 uncultured Gammaproteobacteria bacterium | reverse complement strand
TTTCTTTTCAGCCTGTTGTTGCTTACGCATGGAGTCAAGTCGTTCAGGAGTACACGTACAATAATATGCCTTTCCTTTTTCAACTAACTCGAGAGCGTATTTTTTATAGAGAGGTAACCTTTCAGACTGTCTATAGGGAGCAAAAGGTCCTCCAACCAAAGGCGACTCATCTGCCTTCAAACCAATGAGGTTAAACGTTTCAAGCATTTTCTTTTCCCCGCCTGGTACCATGCGTGATTGGTCCGTGTCTTCGATGCGGATGATAAACTGTCCTCCGTTTTTTTTAGCCCATGCAAAATTCATAAGGGCTGTTGAGATGCTTCCTACGTGTGCGTCTTTTCCGGTGGGAGATGGAGCAATGCGTGTACGAATCATAGGTTCTTATTATACCAACGTTTTAATCATGAATTTAAATTGTTATGCTTTTTTATAAATTCGTAGTCCAATATTTTCTCCAGGGATGTGAATGGGGTCAAGAAATCCTGGAATTTTTCCTGTCTTTGTTGTCATATCAATAAACTGGCCGGTTGTTCCGAATGCGTTAATCTTACTTTGACTGATTGTTTGATTATCATCAACTATTATTATTCCTCCAGGTATCAATAGTTCATGCCATCTTGAAAACAACTCCTTTACAATATAACCTTCAAGTTCGTCTTTGGGTATTGGAGTACTAAATGGATTCGTTCCCTTCCTCATTTTTTCAAAGAAATCCTGAACGCTTTTATACCAAGAGATCCCTAAAAAATCTAACACGCACCCTATGCTTCCTTTTGCAAATGGTAAATATTCGCCATCCGCTCGAAAATGATCTACTCCTTCCTTTTTTATAGGAAGAACGTCTGAAAGATCTCCTGCATGGATAATATATTCTTTTCCCAACGCATCACGAAGAGAATTCTCATTTACACCTCTATTTGCAGAGGGGGAAACAACATGAATCTTTTTTCCTTGCTCAGGTTTAGGAAGAAAATTATTTTGAAGTAGTAATTGTGAAATTTCAGTCGCAATTATTTCATTTACCTCATGGGTTCCCCAATTGTTTAAGTCGCCACTTCTACCATATGGTTGAGTTAAGGCCACATTAAGTTCTCGATCGTGTTTATCTACTTGATCTATCATAAAATGATCATTTTATAATCCATTCCTCAATTCCGCAATGGTTAGACGTTTTTCTTTCTGGAGGGCACGGACTTGTTTTATTTTTTTTATCATGCTTGAGGAATATAATTGGTACCCTCCGCTTGATAACTTTTCAACTTTCAAAAGTCCCTCTTTAGTCCAGTAACGAATAGTTGAGACTGTTTGACCTGTTGATTTTGCTAATTGACCGATGGTAAGTAATTTTGATGGCACAGCCTGTTCCTCCTTGGTCGTTAACATATCAAGATATATATCTAAGGACTTTTCAATATTTTTTGCCATGAAAACTTCGTAGCCTGATAGGTCATCATGAACTTGGGCCCGTTCTATGCATTTTATATATTGTCTCCGATCTTCATTGTTGATGATGGCTGGAGGATATCCATATGTCATCAAAATAAGATTCATTAAGAGCCTTCCGCACCTGCCATTGCCATCAACAAATGGGTGAATGCTCACAAACTTAAAATGAGTTAAAAGTGCAATCATAACCGGATTGTCATTACTTGCCTGAAGCCAATTAACAAACTCCATCATTAAGTAGGGTATTTTAAGGGGATTGGGTAAAACCACACGGGATCCTGCTATCCGCACCGGCACACTTCGATAAGTTCCGCTGTTTTGTGAGTCGATGTTTTGTAAAATGATTTGATGGATTTGGCGGATAACTGCCTCGGTAATATCTTTCGTATTCTTAAGGCTCAAGTTTGATATAAACTCAAAAGCTTTCGCATGGTTAATCGCCTCAAGATGTTCAACCACCGATTTGCCCTCTACCGTTATCCCCTTTTCCACCACTTGAGCAGTCTCCTGACGCGTAAGGGTATTGCCTTCAATGGCATTGGAAGTATAGGTTAGCTCAATTTTATACCACTCTCGCATATTTTTCCCCATCACTTTAGGGAATGGTTTATATGCATCCAGCCGCTTTTTTTTTATTTTAATGGCCTCAAATATCGCATCCATATACTGTGAAGTATAACGTAATACTTCATGGTTGTCAAGTGAAGATTGCGGTCTTCTAAGTTATTCGATAAGTCCACGCTCATCATCTGAGGCAATTCCACGGAAACCTACATGAGACTGACCTGCGAAGAAAAGTCCTTCACCAACTCCTGCTGATAGGAGAAAATGTTTTTCACCTCCGGTGAGATAAAATGTTTCGGTGATTTTATCGACCGCCGCGGTTGATTGTTTGAGAATAATTTGAAGACTTGAGTTGGTGACAATGGCTTTCCCCTCATCGGTTGCAAGAAAATCCTCCACATCCTGAGTAATAGTGGTAAGACCTAAATGATATTTGCGCGCGCGTTTTGCAAAATTGTGTAAGTAAGCTCCTGAGTCTTTGTGTTTGATGAGATACCACGCCTCATCCACGATGAGGACTCTTTTTTTTGGATCACCCCGTCGGACGACGTTCCAGATATAATCCAACACGATATACATGGCAACCGGCCGCAAATTTTCTTCCAAATCGCGGATACCGAAAACGGTAAAATGATTTTTTATGTCAAAATTTGATTTTTGATTGAAGATACCTGCCGCCGATCCCATCACAAATTTTTCCAATCGCCCTGCCATTTCTTTTGCCTCAGGTGTCTCCATACCGTTAAATATTTTGTATAAATCTTCAAGTAAAGGAGCCTCATTTGAAAAGGTTGCCGGATCTTGGGTAATCCCCGCCTCACGATACGTCAACACCAATGCCCGGTCAAGAAGAGCATCCTGCGCCGGAGTTAAATCCCCCATGATGACGCGCATGAGCGAATGCAGGGCAAGAATTTTGTTTGAAAGTTCATCCGGCTCGGGATGATCTTTGGTAAGGTCAAACGGATTGATTTTATATTGTGAAGTGGTTGAAAAGACCACGAATTCTCCCCCCATGGTCTCAGTCAATTTGCGGTACTCATTTTCAGGATCGATGATGATGACGTCTACATCCATCATGAGAAGGCGAAGGGCTTCCAGTTTGACAAAAAAACTTTTTCCTCCTCCTGATTTACCAAGGATGACTGAGTTGGCATTTTCAAGAGTGAAACGGTCAAAGATGATAAGGCTTCCGTCATGTTGATTAATACCGTAAAGAATTCCTTCATTGCGAGTTAATGATGCCGTTGCAAAAGGAAATGTTGTAGCAAGTGAAGTCGTGTCCATGTTTCGCCAAACCGATAGTTTATCCGAGAACATGGGAAGAGTTGATTTGAATCCCTCTTCCATCTCCAGAATTGCCTGTTTTGCAATAACTAAAATAGAAGAAAGGGATGAATCAACCTCTTTTGTAATCGTCTCAAGTTCCTCTTTGGTATCGGCGGGGATAGTTATGTAGAGACCGAATTGAAAAAATCGTTCCGAACCTTTGGCAAGTTCTGCCTGCAAAGCAAAAGCATCATCAAGCGCTACCTGTACGGTCGGGTCCACCACTTTTCCCGCTTTTACATCCGACTCAATGGTCGCCTCCATTTCCGCAATTTTTCTTTTTAGTTCATCCAAGACCGACTTTGATTCGGTCGGATAGATATACATGGAAATATAAAGAGGGTGATCAAATGTGATGAGGGAATAGAGCCAGTTTGCGGCCACGTAACGGGGATATCCGACTACATAAAGCGTCCGGTAATATTTTTCGTCTATTTTCAAATGGGTAAAATCCACCTCCACAAAAGAGGGCGCGAGTAAATCTTTTATTTCAACGGTTCCTGTTGCCAACACATTTGCAACGCTTTGAGGACCTCCTGGTATAGATTGATTCGTTGCCATAATTAAATACTAGTCATGATAACGTCGGTATAACTCTCAACAGGTGCCAACATGCGCCCCGTAGCCGATGGATTATATAAGTTGTAAAAAAGCTCGGTGAGTTCCTGTTTTTGCATGACGGTTGCGCGAAGTCCTATCTTTGCCAACAATCTTAAAAGATGATCACGTTTTGGATAGAGCGCCGTCTTAGCCCGGGAAATCACATATTCCTTTTTCATCCCCGACCCCAAGCCCGATACTCCCATCTCAAGAGGTGAAAAGGGAACAACGAAATAAAATTTTTTTTCAAGTACCGTATTTTTTTTAACAACGCTTTTTATAAAATCTTTGTATTGTGCTAAACGAGTACGCATAAGGTCCTCTGTCTTCTGTTTCATCTTCGCATCAAGATATTCAAGGTAGGATGAAATGTCCATTTTTTTGGAAAGAATCAATATCTGGACCGGAAAAGACAGGGAGTTGATTAAACTCGCGTATGCATAGATGGTGGATGTCTGCTCCTCCGATGAAAGAAGCCAGAAATTCACCGCTCCCACTTCAATCACGATTGCCGCCGAAAAATCCTTGAGCAATAAAACATCATCCTTGATATCCTCTATTTCGATAAAGGTTTGGGTGGAAGCCTTGACTGGTGATGTGGGCTTTGTAACGGGCATGTTTAAAATCTTAATTTCCAATAACCAATACTACCAATTAACCAATCTCCAATGTCCAAAAAAACAAATATCCAAAATTTGGAAATTGAAATTTGAGAATTGGGCATTGAGAATTGTTAATTGGAATTTGGATATTGGACATTGAACTTTATAACATCTCCTTCGACATAATCTCAATATTACTTACATTCTGATCGGTGATGGCTAATTTCATTGTATCAAAAAAATAGATGTTCTTTTGATCCTTCACCTCAAAGGTATACTCCCCTTGTGGTAGGGGGTTATAGGTGGCAAAAATACCATGAGGATTTGTTTTCAAAAGCCGGACCGGGGTACCCTGTACATCTTTCACATAAATGAGGATGCCGGGCAATGATATGTGTTTGTTATTTTTTACTTCACCGATAAAAAAGGGCTTTTTTTCATCCGTTTGTATAGGTGTTGGTCCAACCGGTTGCGAAAGGATTGCGGTATTTATGATCGGGGATTTGACAACGGGTTTTCCCATGGGGGGAGGATTTACCCGAAGCCCTTCGTAGGGAGTATTGATGGTCTTTTGCACTTCCTGTTTATGAGTATTGGCAACCATTACCTGCTTGGTGGTGGCCAGATACTGAGAAAGTTTTTTTTGAGACTCGATGTGTGCCACTACTTTGTGCGGATCCATGACAAAAAACAGATCTTGAAAAATGGAAAGGGGGGGGTTGTTTTTATGATAAAAATACTGGGTGGGAGAGTTCAGGCGTCTCCAAAAGTTCCGTATCCACACCTCAAGAGGCCGGTCATTGATGGGGACAAATGCAAACACCGCGCCCAGCATACCAACCGAAAATCCCAAAATAATATTGAGAAAAGGTATGGGGAAGAGAGAATATACAATATACCCCGCAGGGGCAGATATGACAATATACAAGAATTGCTTCAGGGTCATAAACCCGATAAGTTTGAATTCAAAAGAAGTAATCTGGCGCGGAATCGGATGTTGCTCCATACTTTCAGTATAGCGCAAAAAACATGAAGTTATCTATATGTCACCGGTTTTTCGCTTTGAGTGAGAATGAGACTCATCTTGCGGGATTTGCGGTCAGCTTTTTCAATATATGCTTTTATGACGGAGCCTAATTTGAGATCCTCTTTGCCGGTCAGTTTACTGATGTGGACCAACCCCTCGATCCCCGGCTCAAGCCGGACAAAGTATCCATACCTCTCCTGTCGAACCACTTCACCTTTAACCTCTTTATCTTTGGGATACTTTTCCTCAATCGTTTCCCACGGATCCTGGCTTAAACGCTTGATGGAAAGATTTAATTTGAGATCGTTTACATTCTTTTCAACAACCATGACGTCTATTTTATCCCCTATTTTTGCAAAGACGGAAGGATCAGATACTTTTTCCCACGAAATCTCGGATATGTGAATCAGCCCCTCAACTCCAACCACTTCACAAAAGATGCCAAATTCAGAAACTCCCAAGACCGTTGCCTTATAAATTTTTCCTACCTCGATCTTATCAAATCCCGCCATGAGTTCTTTCTGGGATATTTTCAGGAAGGCAATTTTTTGAGAGACGACCAGACGGTTTTTCTTTTCATCAACCTCCAAAATCTTTACTTTAATCTTTTGTCCGCTTAATTTTTCAGGATTTTGAAGATAATCTTCCGTTAGCTGAATTTTGGGAATAACTCCCCGGATTCCCATGAAATCAATAAACACACCGCCCTTCCCATATTCTCCACACACCACTTCAATTTCGGCTTCTTTTTCTTTTTTTATCTTCAGTATCTCCCATTTGCCGTTCTCAAAAAACTTACGAAGTGACAAGACCGGAAAACCTTCTTTTGATTCTTCTGAAATGATGCGGGCCTGTACTTTTTCACCCACTTTGAGGTAAGGAAGATATGGTGAAATCTCTTTGAGTTCTTTGTCACCAAGCACTGCGTATGCTTTTGCGCCGATGTCAAACAGCGTTCCTTTTTTAGAAATAGATATGATGGTTGCCTCAATCTCTGCGCCCTTTTTAAGCTTCACTGCCTGCGTTTTTTGAAGAAGAAGCTCCATGGGATTCACGGTTGGGGTTGATTGGGGTTTGATTTTTTTTGTCATGAATAGGTACTCCGAAGTTCCACTATATCAAATCGTGTCCCAAAAAACAAGTTCTCTCTTAAAGGGTTTCCAGCAGTTTCCTTGTTTGATTGTTCAAATCCAATACTAAATTCATTTCTTTTTCCTGACCTTGCGGAAGGTCTTTGATAAGACCTTCTATCACTTCCCGGTGTTTTGCATTGCTTAGTTTGAGTCTATATACCAATCCCTCTTTTGGTCCCACACCCTGTTTTTTGGAAGAGGAGACAAGTGGAGGGATGCGGAGTGACGATTGTTCGGCTTGGAGAAGAGTTTTGATCATGAGGGCATTTTTTCCTTTTTTGGAAAGAAGGGATGCCATGGCTATCTTTTTATCTGAAGAGAGAAGGAGAAGTTCCGCTTTTTTTACCTGGTCACGCGTGGTGAATTCAAGAACCGTATCTCTGATCTGCTTTAAAAAGTAGAGCGGGTTGTCCGGCAAGATACCGGCATAAGGAAGATTATATATTACCTTTTTTTCAGACAACGTAATTGATTGTGAGTATGAGGAGGTAATGATGTAAAAAAAGGCAGGAATTAAAAAGAAAAAGGAAATAACTAATATGGTCGCTTTTTTGATCATGAGGTACCATTATACCAAAAAAACGCCTATTTTTGAACCTCTTGTGAAACGGAGAAAGATTTACTATCATGATAGTATGTTGAAGAAACTGAGTATCCTGGTTTTCTTTCTGATTGTTTTTTTAGTGTCTGCTCCATCCGCCCATGCGGTAAAATTTGATCTTATATCTCCCTCAGGCACACTTGTGCAAGGACAAGAGGTAACCTTCATTATTAATTTAGACTCCCAGGGAGACACTATTAATACCATCCAAACTGGTATGACGTATGATACCGTGCCTTTGGAGTATGTGAGCTCAGCCGCTGGAGCCGCGATGAACAGCTTAACCGTTGACACCACCACTCAAGGTACGGGGAAACTTCTCATCACCGGTACCAACAATGTGGGGTTCACCGGTACCGGAGTCTTTGCCACTGTGGTATTTAAAATACTCACGCCTTCCGGTTCAACTGAGTTGTGTACCTTGTGGCAACCAACCGCAACCCCCTCTCCCACATCGCTTCCCGTTCTTACGGCTACCCCTCAAGTCGGTCAACCTACCGCAATTCCTCTTACAACTTCCGCCCCCATTGTTCCAACCGCTCTTCCACAAACGGGGTTTGATGTACCCAAAAACGCAGGGGCAATTGCGGGGAGTGCTTTCCTTCTGATAGCCGGTACCATATTTTATTACTCAAAAAGAAACTCCTATACCCCCAAACATCCTGAGCCTAAGAAAAAACATCATACGCCAAAATAATCTTCAGTACGAGGTGAAAAAATGTTAATATGAAACTATGAGAATAGTCTTGAGACTGGTTGTGTTTTGTGTGATTTTTCTTTTATCGTTGGCAATTTTGCATAAACTCTATACTCACATATCTGTATATGCGCAAGATTCTGGCATATCTCAAAAGTCTTTCTACCCCTGCAGTCAGGGAAATTGTCCTGCTGAACTAGTAAGTGGTATATATGGAGGTAGAGGTGAACCGTGTGTTGCCACCCATGAAGAATTTCTAACAAATCCTCTTCAAAATCATTTCTGGGCCCTAGACCAGGAAGTTACTTCTCAAGGAAAGGCGAATGAGCGGGCACGTCAGTTTGTATATTGGGCTCTCAGCAAAAATTCTATAGATAACCACCCATCCTTGCGCATCATATGGAATACAACCAGTGGGGTTGCCCTTTTTCTTTTTATCTTGGTATCTGCTTTATTTGGTTTGGGACTTATCATCGGCCAACAATCCAATTTTCAGATTAAGATTCAAGTTTGGCCTATTATTTCAAAGATATTCCTAGGTCTTCTCTATATCGTCTTTTCCTATGCTATCGTAATTTTCCTCGTACAACTTTCAGATATACTCATGAAATTTTTTATTGAAAACTTGGGGGGGAATAAGCTGTTTAATATTTACTTTACCGGTTCTGTCAGTCAGGAAAACAGCTATGTTGATTTTGTCGGGTGTCGGGACCTCAACTATAAAGTCCAAGAAGCGGCAAATACTGAAATACTTCTTCTCAAGATTACGAATGTCACTTATTATGTGATGGGAGCTATGCTTGTCCTAAGAAAGATACTTCTTTGGTTTTTACTTTTTGCCGCCCCCTTTTTAGCTCTTCTTATGCCTTTTGTATTGATACGCAATATTGGGTGGATCTGGATTGGTTCTTTTTTCCAATGGGTGTTCTACGGTCCCTTGTTTGCTATTTTTCTTGGGGCCTTGGCTACTATCTGGAAACGGGGCATTCCCTTTGCGTTTGATTTTTCCCGTACCAATAACATTCTTGGATATATTTACCCAACTGGTATTAATATTTCCTATGGGGGACCCGCACAGATTGGGGCTCAAAAATTAAGCGCTCTCAATAATGGCAACTATATTGACACATTCGCAGAGTATGTCATCACTCTTATCATGTTGTGGGCGGCTATATTTTTCCCCTGGTGGTTGTTGCGCATTTTTAGAGACTACTGCTGTGACGGGATTAATGCAATGAAAAATATCCTTATGTCCATGTATGATCAAACACATGGTGGTATTGGGCCAAAATCTTCCCCTCCCGCTCCAAGTCAAACCCCATCTTCAATGAGTACTTCTATGCAGATGCCGAAGGAGGTTCAGGTGCCTCTTAAGGTACATCTGGAAACCATGGAGGATATTAAAAGGACCAAGACTGAGGATATCAGTAAATCGCTTAATCTTTCCATGAATAAGCTGACCGATATTGCAAAGTTTGAGACGAATAAAACTACCCGCGAAAACGTTACTAAAACTCTTGACTTTCTCAAACAACCCACGAAGGCGGAAACACCCGTTGAACGTCAGAAGTTTATGAATATCCGGACAGAGCTTTTTAATCGTACGGTTAAACAGGATAAGGTTGCGCGTCAAATCTTATCTTCTATTTCTTCATCCTCCCTTGAACAAAATACCCGAAAACAGGAACTTCTGAAAACGGTACCGGGAGCTACCTCAATCAACCAGGCAATTTCAAATAAAACCAATGTTTCACCGACTAAAATATCCTCAGTAAGTAGCTCATATATCACTTCGGTTGCATCAAATAGTGGCGTAGTAAACGCAATGGCAAAAAGTTTCAACATCAGCATTCCCCAAATACAATCGGTCCTTACTTCCTACAAAACAAAGGCATCCCAGTTCCCCGCACAAGTTATAAGTAATATTTGTAAGGAAACAGGTCTTGAGAAGGCAAAAATTGTTTCCGTCATTCGGGAGATTTCAAAGTTTGCGGTAGCTGATAAAGCGACCATCAAACAAATTGCGGAAAAAGAAAATTTACAAGAGGCTCAGATTATAAGTATTATCTCCACTCAAACGCCTCTTGTCACCGAGCCGGAAAAGAACATCGAGCAAACCGTTTCAATTCCTTCGACCGTATCCATCGAAGATTATGAGGAGGTTAAAAAGATGTGGACCCAACAATATGAAAAGGGTGAGGTCCCCGTGTCAGAAAATCTTTCCTCCCGCGAGGAATGGCTTGAACAAGACATTGTCTTTATTACCAATACATTAAATGAACTCATGTCCGCTGATCCAACCCTTAAAGCGCAAGGGGTGGATGATCTGGGATATATTCTACCCATATTTCTCATTAATAATCTAAAAGGGGAGGAGCTTGCAGTCTATTTGAAAGCAAAACTGGAGGCCGCCAAACATGTGAAGGAAATGAAGGATATGGAAAAACAGATTACCGAAAAATTAAAAGCAAAATCCGCAGATGATGAAGAGTTGGTTGATTTGAAAAAAGCAAAACCCGCGGAGGAGGAAAAACATCTTGAGATGGCGCAAGAAATGAAAATTGAGGATACGCCTAAAGAATCACCACCGACTTCGGATAAGCCGTCAACGTCTTAGCTTTATTTTCTGAAGTTATAAGCACCGTATCTTCAATTCTCATCCCCCACTTTCCCGGAATATAAATCCCCGGCTCGATAGTAATAACATTGCCCGGCTGTAATATCTCTTCTGATGTTCCCGAAACCTTCGGATTCTCGTGTACTTCAAGCCCAACTCCATGTCCGGTTGAATGAGGATAGCTTAGATCGTGTAACGTATAACGCGCAACTTCTTTTCTGCAAAATGAATCGAGTTCAGATAGTTTTTTTTCTTTTGAAATATGTTGGATTATTTTTGTTTGTGCATCAAGAAGTATCTGATATGCACTTACCACTTCCTCCGGTTGTTCTCCTATAAAAAACATGCGGGTGATGTCAGAATTATATCCCTCATACTTTACCCCCATATCGATAAGAATAATGGAATCGCGTTTGACGCGACCATTTCCATTTTTGGTATCGTAGTGGGGAACTGCTGAGTTTACGTCTACTGCAACTATTGGGTCAAATGCCACTTCATATCTTTTTTGTCGAATCCATGATTCTATTTTCCATCCGATTTCCTTTTCTGACATATCCAGCCTCAGTAGTTTTGAAATATCACTCAAGCACTCATCCCCTATCTCACAGGCCTTTTGTATTTTTTCAATTTCCTGAGTTTCTTTCATCGCTCGTATTTTTATTCCTACTCTATCTTGTGGTACCAGTTCTACTCCCAGTGTTTTCTGAAATGTATGATACTCGCTCCATTTTAAGTCCTCCCTTTCGAACCCCATTTTTACGATTTTTTCCTCAACAATAATCTCCTGCAAGTGTTTCATCAATCCTTTTTCTGTTGTAAGCAATTTGAAAATTGGTTTATTGGAAATTGATGCTTGTTTGGAAATTGGAGATTGGTTATTGGATATTGGATATTTGATATTATCTGCATACCTACCGTCAGAAAATATATACACACCCTCCCTCGTCACCAACACATACGCCTCCCTCTCATGCGGCACCAACGTCCTAAAACCAGTGAAATAAAGGATGTTGTAGAAGTTGGTGATAATTAAGGCGTCAATGTGTTGTTCGTTGATGATATTTTTTAATCTTATTACTCTTTCTGCGTACATACGTATATTGTACTCGTTAAGTTACTCGTTGAGAATAACCAATGTCAAAGATATAATTATATGGTTATG
>CAYINK010000022.1:0-11809 GCA_964364765.1 uncultured Gammaproteobacteria bacterium | reverse complement strand
CGGGGATCCAGTCTAGAATCACAAATTTGAAATTGTAGCATGGATTCCCTCCTTCGAGGGAATGACAAATCGAAACATATGAAACTCTTTAACACCTTAACCCGCAAACTCGAAGATTTCAAACCCCTCAAGGAAGGGCGTGTTTCTTTTTACCAATGTGGACCTACTGTCTATTGGGTTCAGCACATCGGCAATCTGCGCGCTATGACATGGGCGGATTTAATTCATCGATCATTTACCCATCTTGATTATGACGTAACCATGGTCAGAAATTATACTGACGTGGGCCATCTCGTAAGCGATCAAGATGAAGGTGAAGATAAGATGGAAAAAGGCGCAAAGCGCGAGGGTCTTTCCCCCCAGGCAATTGCGGATAAATATATTGACATATTCGAACAAGATACTCGAGATCTTAACATTCTTGAACCAACTCATAAACCAAGAGCAACCGAATATATTGCAAAAATGATTGAAATGGTTGGACAACTTATCAAAAATAAGCACGCTTATGTCACCGAGCATGCAGTATATTTTGATGTATCCACCTTTCCACGCTATAATGATTTGAATCATCAGAAAATTGACTTTAACCAAAAAGGTTTGGGGAAAGGAACTGCTGACGATCCTGCAAAAAAACACTTTGCCGATTTTGTATTGTGGTTTTTCAAAAAAGGTGCACACAAAAATGCTCTGCAAACATGGCCTTCTCCCTGGGGTGAAGGATTTCCGGGCTGGCATATTGAGTGTTCCGCCATGTCAAAATCGTTACTCGGAAATACCATAGATGTCCATATGGGTGGAGTTGAACATGTGAGTGTCCATCATACGAATGAGATAGCCCAAAGTGAGTCTGCCAATGGGGTCAAGTTTGTAAACTATTGGTTACACAATGAACACCTTAATGTTGACGATGCCAAGATGGCAAAATCTCAGGGAACCGGTTTTACTCTTGCAGAAATAAAAGAAAAAGGATTTGATGCGATGGATCTTCGCTATTTTTTCCTCCAGGCCCATTACCGTTCCAAGCAGAACTTCACCTGGGAAGCATTGCAGGGCGCACATGAAGGGTATAAACGATTGAAAGATGCTGTGCTTAATCTCAAATCTCAAATGTCAAATATCAAATCCACAAATCAATCTTTACTCAGTCAGTTCGAACGCAGTGAGAAATCTAGCGAAGCGTATATAAATAAATTCGAAAATTTTATCTCAAACGACTTTCAAACTCCCCAAGCCCTTGCCTTAGTTTGGGACGTACTTAAATCAGATTTAAATGATGTATCTAAACTCAACCTTATTTTAGACTTTGATAAAGTTCTCGGATTAAAATTAAACGAGCTTAAAGAAGTTATTATTCCCAAAGAAATCCTAGAACTTGCGGAAAAAAGAAAAAAGGCCAAAGTCATAAAAGATTTTAAGACGTCCGACGTGTTGAGAAAGCAAATTGAAGAAAAAGGATATGTTATTGAAGATGTAAAGGATGGATATGCGATCAAAAACTATCAATAGTTTATTTTGCTCTTTCTGGTGAATTTACCTTTTTCATACTCCATCCGGATTACCCCCGCCTTGGGTATATATGAATCGTAGTCTTTAAGGCGATGAGTTTTATCAATGATATTTCCTGATGCTAAAATATGATAAGTCATAAGAGGGTCTCCATGAACCACACAAACGACTGACTCATCTGCATGCTTTTCAAGAACCTTTTTTACCATCCGTTTCATTCGTGAATAAACATGTTTCATAGTTTCACCTCCGTTATCTCTATAGGGAGGATATACAAATGAATCTCCATATTTTTCAACCTCCTTAATAACAAACTCATCTTTTCCCTGTAGTCCCGGTGAATATACCTCCAAAAGTGATTTACTGAAATAAATAGGTATATGTAACATGTCTGAAAGAATTTGTGCGGACTGTTTTGTCCTTAATATGGGGCTTGAATAAATAATCTTAATTTTTTTATCTTTTAAAAAATTTCCAACTTCTCTTATCTGATTTTTTCCTTTTTGAGAAAGAGGGAAACCTTTCATACGCAAAGGAATAAGACGGTGTGGGTTTTCATATTCACCATGACGGATAAAGTAAATCGTTGTCATGTTTTATATTCTTTTTGAAAACTTTCCGAAACCAAGGACCAGAAGTGCGACGGTTGCCATCAATCCACCATACCAAAATGTCACAGATGCTCCAAATATAGTCCATAACATACCTCCAATGAATGACGCCAGGAATTGACATACGGCGGTTCCCGTCTGATAGATACCGAAATAGGTACCCGATTCACGCTCGGTTATAAACTCAGAAATGTATGCTTTTGATACCCCGTCAGTGAATGCAATGTAGATACCGTAAATGGGGAACAGAACCCAAATCCAGACGGGATTATTGATAAAGCCAAATGTGAAATAAACAAAAGCGAAAACCGCAAGCCCGATTGCATAGACTTTCCGTGCGCCGATTTTATCCGCGAGTTGTCCACCGGGAGTTGCAAACAACGTTTGGATGACGTTATATAACACATAGGCTAAGACAACAAGAGTCGTAGTCAGACCGAGTTGCTTTGAGCGGAGGATGAGGAATGCATCCGAGCTGTTTCCAATTGCAAAAACCATGCTGATCACAAAAAAAAGTTTAAGTGATGGATTTATTTCTTTCCAGGAAATACGGATGATGTTTTTTTTACCCTCAGTAGAAGGCGGACTTGATTTTTCTTTTACAAATAACATGAGAAGCACCACCCCGATCAAAGCAGGTATAAACGCAATAACGAATGTTAATCTCATATTTTCATTCAAATAATGCATGAGAAGAAGTGCCAAAAGGGGACCGATCACCGCGCCCAGTGAATCAATTGCCCGATGAAAACCGAAGATAAATCCCTTATTGTTCTTCGTCGTATTTTGCAATAATAATGCGTCTCGAGCTGAGGTGCGGATGCCTTTTCCCAACCGGTCAATAAAGCGCGCGAATAATACAAATGGCCATAATGAGGCAACTGCAATGAGGATTTTCGAAACGGCGCCTAACCCATATCCAACGACCACAAACACTTTTCGTTTATGCACACGGTCAGACCAATACCCGGACAAAAATTTCATAAAACTTGCCGTCGCCTCAGCCAATCCTTCAATAAGCCCCACAACACTCACGGGTGCGCCTAGCACGGCAGTCAGAAAGATAGGAACGATGGGGTAAATCATCTCGGAGGCGATATCATTGAAAAGACTCACCAAACTCAATATAAGAACTGTTTGGGGAATGCGTTGTTTTCTATCGCTTTTCATATAAAATATTATACATCACGTGTTGTCATCCTCGCGAAGGCGGGGATCCAATCTAAAATATCCATTTTCTACCTTCGTTTTTTGTTATAATCTCTTTATATGTCAAAAACAGTTCTTCAAACACTCAAAGGCTTTCGTGATTTTTTGCCCGAACAAAAGAGAAAACGTGATTATGTTACAAAAAAAGTTATAGAAATCTTTGAACGTTTTGGTTTTGAACCACTCGAGACTCCAACTCTTGAATATGCATCATTACTTCTTGGAAAATATGGAAATGAGGCAGATAAACTTGTGTATTCATTTAAGGATAGAGGTAATAGGGAGGTTGCGCTACGATATGATCAAACAGTACCTACTGCCCGCATACTCTCTCAATATCAACAAATTCTTCCTAAATATTTTCGTAGATACGAAATTCAAAATGTTTTCCGCGCGGATAAACCTCAACAAGGAAGATATCGAGAATTTACCCAATGTGATATAGATATATTTAATTCTACTTCTCCAATTGCTGATGCTGAGATCTTGGCCGCAACTTATTTTGCTTTTAAAAATGTTGGTTATCCCGAAATTATTTTATTGATTAATCATCGAGCAATATTATTTGAATTATTAAATCCTTTTGTTTCTGATACATTAAATGTGTTTTCACTCATTCAGACGATCGACAAATTAGAAAAAATCGGTAGTTCGGGTGTATCTGAAGAACTTCAGAAAAAAGGATTGAGTAGTGAAAATGCAAAACAAGCTGTATCCAATGTTGAAAATGCAAGAAATACAAGTGATAATCTAAAATCAATTATTGCTTCCGCGGAAAAATTAGGCATTCCAAAAAATGCTCTTAAATTTACTCCACATCTTGCCCGAGGGCTCGATTATTACACCGGCATGATATACGAGGTCATTTTACCTGGTTATACGGGTGGCTCATGTGGAGGTGGAGGGCGCTATGATAAGCTCATTGGACAACTGGGAGGAGTAGAAGTACCTGCTGTGGGAATTGCTTTTGGATTTGACCGTATGGTTGAAGCGGCTGAGTATTTTAAAGTTATTCCAGAGGATATATTGAAACAACCAGTGCTCGTAACTATTTTTGAGGAAGGTCTTCTGAATAACTCACTTAGGCTTGCTAATAATCTCAGACAAAAGGGACTACGTGTTGAAGTCTTTCCGGAAATTGTGAAGCTTGATAAGCAACTGAAATACGCAAACAAAAAAGGTATCCAAAATGTTCTCATCCTCGGTCCTGAAGAAGTAAAAAGTAATACAGTTAAATTAAAAGACATGAAGACGGGGGAACAAACTACGGAAACAATCGAAAATGTAATTAAAAAATTAACGGATTAAAAAATTAACAAATTCATTAATTCGTGAACCCGTTAATTCGTTAATTAGTAATGTTTTATGCTCATCAACCCCAACATCGCCATCATCGAAAGCCTCCCCGGAGTCGGAGGGGATGAGTCCAAGATCTGGATGAGTGATCTTCTCATGTCTTATATTAAATATGCACAACGACACGGATTTAAAGCCGTACCCCTTGATGAAAATATTTTGAAAATAAACGGTGAAGGCGCGTACAACCTTCTGAAACATGAGACGGGCGTACATCGTGTTCAAAGGATTCCTGACACCGAACGAAAGGGGAGGGTTCACACCTCAACTGCCATCATCGTCGTCTTGCCGCAAATAATTCAATCTGACATCAAGATAAATCCTGCCGATGTTGAGTGGCAGTTTTACCGCGCAGGAGGTAAAGGGGGCCAGAACGTAAACAAAGTTTCAACCGCGGTGCGCTTGACTCATAAACCCACGGGTATTGTAACAACCGCAAGTCAGGAACGATACCAGGAGGCAAACCGCAAAATTGCCATGGACCTTCTCTTGGGAAAACTCTTTCAACTTGAGGAAGAAAAGAAGAGAGGAATCATGCAGTCGTATGTACAAAATATTGGTACGGGAGAACGAGCAGATAAGATCAGAACTTATAACTTTCCTCAAAACAGATTGACCGATCACCGCATCAATAAAAGTTTCCACAACCTGGAGGATATTATTTCATCAGGAAAATGGGAAAAAGTTTTTGAAGCTCAATCTGCCTCATGAATAGTATGACTTACTTGTTTACTCCGTTTAAATATCGGGATTACCGACTTGCTTGGATCGGTTTTTTCATTTCCCAGATTGGATCGGAGATGATGATGGTTGCCGTCAACTGGCAAATATATCTTATGACCGGATCTCCTTTTTCTTTGGGTATTATTGGTGCCGCCCGCTTTTTACCCATGCTTTTTTTATCATTGTTTGCTGGCTTAGTTGCTGATATGGTGAACAGAAAAAAACTTATCTTTACCGCTCAACTTGTTCTTATTTTTTCTTCTGTCTGTTTAACATATCTAACCTTTACCCATCAATTAAGACCCGTAGTGATATATTTATTAATCGCTTTAAACTCCGGCGCGCTCGCTTTTGCCTCACCCGCTCGACAGTCATTACTACCTCATCTGGTACCGAGAAAACATTTCATGCAGGCCGTAAGTCTTAATTCCCTCATGTGGCAAACGGCTGTCATCCTGGGTCCCACCATCAGCGGGTTTTTGATAGCATTCCTGGGTGTTGAATATATATACCTTATTAGTATCTTTGCTTTTATCTCAGTTAATATCTCCATGATTCTTATGCGGGCCCTTCCTCTTCAAGCTGAGAAAGCTCAATTCAGTCTTCGTAGTATTCGAGAGGGGATTGGATTCGTGAAACGCACTCCTATTCTATGGAGTAGTATGCTTCTTGATTTTTTTGCCACATTTTTTGCCTCATCCATGACTCTCATGCCTATCTTTGCTAAAGATATTCTTAAGGTCGGACCGCAGGGACTTGGATTTTTATATGCCGCCCCCTCAGTCGGAGGAGTACTCGCGGGACTTATTTTTTCTTTCTTTCATCGGGTGGGAAGACAGGGAAAGATATTACTTGTTTCAGTTTGCGTATATGGGGTAGCCACTATTATATTTGGGTTTTCTCAAATATATATTTTATCTCTTCTGTGTCTGGTGATTGCAGGGGCAGGAGACATGGTAAGCAGTGTCATCCGCAATACTATTCGTCATATGATAACTCCCGATCATATTCGGGGCAGGATGGTCTCCATTAATATGATTTTTTATCTCGGGGGTCCGCAATTGGGAGAAGTTGAGGCTGGAGTAGCCGCAACACTTTTGGGTACGCCTTGGTCAGTTGTACTGGGGGGAGTAGGAACTATCGCAATAACTCTCATTATGGCGAAGACTGTGCCTTCACTTCTTAACTATAATAATCATAATGAAATGGAGTAAACGTGTTTTCTCTTGTAATTAATATAAAAAAATAGTTACAATTGTGTTTGTGAGAAAGCATAGGAAACGGAAACTAAACTATCTTCGTTTTACGGGGCCTTTTCTCTTTTCTATAGCTGTTTTGGTAGTCCTCAACTATTTCGTAACCGGATATTTGCAAAAATCTGAGTTGAAACAGTCAGTCAAAAAAAAAATACCAATGCTCTCGTTCCTATTTCTTTTAAAAAGGATGGTATTAAGATCTCCGTTTATCTGGATTATGAATATCCGAAATACCGGCAAATCTCCTCAACCAAATTTCTCCTATCAGACCGTGCCGGTGGCCAGGATTTTCTTGATTTTTATACTACTGAAAATGAGTTTTTGAAAGCAAATCCTGATGTTGTGCGTGAGGGGACTGAGGATAAAGATCTTATCTCCGGCTATTCTTTTACCAAACGATATAAAACAAATTGTGTACTATACCTTCCCAACCTGAGTACTTCCAATTATCCCGTCTTGTACTTTAACGCTGGCCCAGGTGAAGATGGAACAAATACGTGTTCGCACATCAAGAATCTAAAGCTTCGTTTCACCGAGAATAATAAAGAGATTATTATGACAAAAAATGATGCCGCGAACGTGGCAATTCGTCTTCCACCCCAACTCATTGATTTGCCTAAGCAGTATGGTATTTTAGTCGATATGGAAAAGCCTGATGTTAATGATGTATGGGAGATGGGAGTATATGAGCCGGGGAAAAATAAAAACACAACCGTCAACAGATTGAAAATAGACGCAAAGACGGGTAAATTCATCTGCGCCTGGTGGGAATACGGCCAAGAAAATCTAGGCTGTCAAAAATAAGTTCCACTTGACATCGTTAGATAGGTTTATTATCTTTATTTTGTACACTATATGCTATTGGTTAATAATAAATTTATTTTTGCTATAATTTGGTGCCTATGAAAGTTATAACGTTCGATCGGTCAGCGAAGAATTTTATTTTAGACACATTTGACAAAAAAGTAGATGGGGACGGGTATATCGTTGAAAAATCTACTAACAATAAAGTAATTGCGAATGATGCTCAAGAAATAAAAGTAACCCAATTTGGTGGAATAAAGAAAGGATCAGAGATTTATATAAAATCAGATATAATATCTGTAATAAGGCTTTTAGACTCGCTTAAATGATATGGATCTTCCAGGCTTTTTTAACAAGCTAAAATCTCTACTAAACATAGAGGCACCAAAAAAAATTGAAAACGTTCATTTGTTTTCTTCCAATAGTGGTAATAAAACTGAGTGTCACAATGACAATAGATCGTTAACTGTTAACATTGGCACACTTGATAGTAAAACAATTCCCCAGCTTCAAAAAGTTTTAAATGATTTTGTCAAAAAAGATGACGGGTTGATTCTTGAAGACAAAACAGCAAAAATGGTCAATGATGTTAACTCTTTGGAAGCAGATTCTGAACAGATTAAACTTCTTGAGTTCTACAAACCAATTATTAGTTCTCAAGATCTTGAAATATTAAGAGCATCTTTAGTGATAAAACGTTTATATGATAAGGGCCAAGTTGTAGGATATCTAAAAGAGGGCTTGGTTTTAAGATATGGCGAGAGAGGAAATAACATATCTAATCTATGCACTGCTGGATACTTCGAGACAATGATAAAACCTCTATATGAACAGATGATTACTCAGTCAGATTTTTCTATGGATAAATTTAGTGAGCGATTTGAATCAATAGTTATGCAATATCCTTTTGCAGTTTTTGTTGGCTCTAGTATGACTTATGAAAACCTGAAAAAGGAAGTATTTTTTAAAATGGAAAGGGGAAAAAAATATGGGGTCGGATTTGTTAATGTTCACGGTATTGGAGAAAGAAATGTTGGCCTTATAAATAAACTTTTAACAAAAAACAAAAAGAAATTTGGAATTAATCTGGAAGTAGATTCTGGAAAAATATATATAAAGGTTAAAATAATTTTAAATAAATAAAATATCTTTACTTATTGTTTTCATTGAGACATTTATACAAGTTATTTTTTACTTTGTATTTCTGACCCTGATAAGTAGAAAAATCCCACTAATTTAGTCAATCTATGTTATACAGTGCCATTTTAAGGTATTTTGTGGAAAACCCTTGCCAAAAATAGTACTAGCAAATGATGGTGTATATGTTATAATCATACCTTACCTCCTATGAAAGCTAAAATTCATCCAAAATACTTTTCTGATGTCCAAGTCACCTGTAGCTGTGGTAATAAATTTGTTACCGGCTCTACTGTACAGATTATTTCCGTCGATATTTGTAGCAAATGCCATCCTCTTTACACGGGAGAACACCGATTTATTGATACGAAGGGTAAAGTGGAGAAGTTCCAGAAGAAACAGAAGCTTGCCGCAGAAATGCAGGCAAAATTAGGAGATTCGAAGGGTAAGAGAAAAGAAAAGGCAGAAAGACAAAGCAAGTCACTTCGTGAGCTGTTGGCTGAATCTTAAGTTCAGTTGAACTTCCGGAATAGATTTGATACAATGAGAATCGATCACCAAGACCTCAAGTTTTCTCGCGAGGCGAGATTATAAAATTATTATTTCTTGAGCGAGACGTCCTGCCCCGCAGGACCGAAAGTGAAACCATATGGTCAATACAAACAAACAATCCCAACTTGATAAAATAACTTCTTTTTTGAAGAATTCTTCCAGTTTTACCTTGATAAAATTTGAAAAAACCACTCATACTTCACTGGAAAGTTTGCGCAAGCAACTCAAGAAAAACGATGCCAAACTCATGGTGATAAAAAATACCATTTTACAAAAAGCCATAAATATACTCTCTTCTTCAAAGGAAAATGCTCATTTGAGAGATATACAAAAACAAACCCGGAATCTCAGAGAAAATACAGGCCTTTTAGGTTTTGGCCGGGACTGGAGCTTGGGCATGAATACTTTTTTTACGTTTTCAAAAACAGACAAGACGGTCGGGTTTAAAGTCGGAGTCTTGGATAAGCAAACCTATGGAGAAGAGAGCCTTCTCCGCATTGCGGAGCTCCCCAGCCGTGGTGAATTGGTGGGAAAGATGATTTCCGGCATGAAAAGCCCGACTTCTCACTTCGTGAACGCGATCAAATTTAATATACAGAAGTTTGTTTACATTCTAAATTCAAAGGCTAAACAAAGTTAATTACGCCTGTCCGTCATCCCGGCGTAGGCCGGGATCCAGGCTATAATTACAATTAAAAATTAATTATCATAAGGAGGTGACGATATAATATGGCAGAAGTAAAATTATCAGAAAAACTTGAAAAGATCGCAAAAGAACTTGAGACATTAACCGTCATTGAAATGGCAGATTTGGCTAAGTATTTAGAAGAAAAGTTTGGCGTATCCGCTATGCCGGTTGCCGCAGTTACTACAGCACCAGCCGCAGAAGCCGCCGCCCCAGCCGAGGAAAAGACAGCATTTTCCGTCATGCTCACTGACGCAGGTGCAAATAAACTTGCAGTCATCAAAGCAGTCCGAGAAGTGTTGCCTAACCTAGGTCTTATGGATGCAAAGAAACTCGTCGAGAGCGCACCAAAAGAACTTTTAAAAGACGCTAAAAAAGCAGATGCAGAGGCCGCAAAAGCCAAAGTTGAAGCCGCAGGTGGTAAGGTTGAACTTAAGTAACTAAGTATTTTAATACTTTAAAAACCCCTTCCGAATAGGAGGGGGTTTTTAATAATTCGTTAATTTTTCAATCCGTTAATTTGTTAATTGTTTTGATACAGTAATACACCTTTACTAAACGAAAAATTTTAGCTATAATGAATCCTTATGTCAAAAACTTCAGATTACGGTGCAGAGTCTATTGTTGTCCTCGAAGGACTTGAACCCGTGCGCAAACGACCGGGTATGTATATTGGCACTACATCCCAAGAAGGTGTAAATCATCTCCTCAATGAGATTGTAGATAATTCCATTGATGAATCTCTTGCAGGATTTTGCAAAAATGTTTTTATCACCCTGGAGGAAAATGGCTACATGACCGTCTTTGATGATGGTCGCGGCATTCCGGTTGAAGTAGTCCCTAAGTATAAAACAAGTGCTTTAGAGCTGGTCATGACCAAGCTTCACGCAGGAGGTAAATTCAACCAAGGCGCCTACAAGATATCAGGAGGTCTGCATGGTGTGGGTGCGTCGGTTGTGAATGCCCTCTCCGACCATTTTATTGTTGAAATAAGAAGGAATAACAAACTATATCGTCAAGAGTATAAAAAGGGAATTCCTGAATATAAAGTTAAGCAGGTTAAAGAATCGCTGTTAAACTTTCCCTTTAAACAGGGGACCGCAGTCTCTTTTTTCCCTGATAAATCCATCTTTACTGAAACCGTTGAGATAAATTACGCGACCCTCAAAAAGCAACTCAAAGAGAGAGCCTATTTGATAAAAAATGTTGATTTTAAGATCGAAAATAAGAAAACAAAAGACCGTACCTCCTATTTCTTCGACGGAGGTATAATTTCGCTTTTGAATGACTTAAATAGGGGGAAGAAAACCCTTCATGAGCCCATCTATATTTTAAAAACGGTTGAAGACAAAGAGGTTGAGGTAGTCATCCAATATAACGATTCAATCAATGAAAATGTCTACTCTTTCGTGAACGTCATAAACACCTATGAGGGAGGGGCCCATCTGACCGGCTTTCGCATTGCTTTGACTAAAGCAATTAATACCTATGCCCGCCGGGAACTCAGTGAAAAAGATGCAGGAGATCCGCTGACGGGTGAGGATGTCAAAGAAGGACTGACCGCAATCGTTTACGTAAAAATGCCCTCAACCAACCTTCAATTTGAGGGGCAAACAAAGACAAAATTGGGGAATAATGAGGTACAGGCAATTGTGCAACTAGCGGTGTCAGAATACTTGGATGTTTATTTTGAAGAGAATCCAAAAGTAGGTCGAGAAATTCTCGGTAAGATTCTTCTTGCACAAAAGGCGCGCCTGGCCGCAAAAGCCGCCCGTGAGGCTGTTTTGCGCAAAGGAGCCCTTGAAGGTGCTACACTTCCCGGTAAACTTGCCGATTGTTCGGAAAAAGATCCGGCACTTTCAGAATTATTTCTTGTTGAAGGTAACTCGGCCGGAGGTACTGCAAAACAAGGACGAAACCGCAGGTTCCAGGCAATTCTACCTCTTCGCGTAAAAGTACTTAATACT
>CAYINK010000021.1:0-11887 GCA_964364765.1 uncultured Gammaproteobacteria bacterium | reverse complement strand
CATAGGCGTACTCTGGATATTGTAACCATATTGACACCCATTTGTAAAGAGGTTACAATCATTTGTACATGATTACCAATTTCGTGATGGCTTTTTTTTTCGGCTGGCTTGTGGTTTTATCCTTTGTGGTTTACAAAATCAGAAGTCACTATGTACAATTAACATCGCGAACCAGAAGACGCAGTATTGATGATATCTTAGATGAAGTAATTCGACAGGCCGAAGTGGTTGAACATAATCAGCACGACTTGAAAAAAGAACTTGATGAGGTACAATCACATCTGAAGGGAAGTTATCAAAAGATGGGACTTGTACGGTTTAATGCTTTTGGTAAATCGGAGGGAGAGCAAAGCTTTGTGCTGGCACTTCTGAATGAATTAGGGAGCGGGGTTGTGGTAAATTTTATCTATATTCATGACGGTATTCGGGTATATGCAAAACCGGTGAAAGCAGGAAAAGGAGAACAACATGAATTATCGGTTGAAGAAAAAGAGGCAGTGCAACAGGCTAAGTAAACGACTTATTATTAATTTATTTTATTAGAAAGGGACAAGTCATGATAAATAAAAAAATTGGGGTTGTGGTTTGTTTTGTTCTTTTTTTTGCAACAAGTTATGCTTCTTATTCCTATTTTTCCAATCAGACGGGAAAAACAGTGTCTTCAAATAACGTGACTCCGACCGGAGTTGTTGACCCTGAGTCCCTTGAGCCTAAGACGGAGGAGTGTCCTCTGAATGGCAAAATGCAGACAAAAAAACAAAAAGAAAAATGGGTTACGAGACGACCCATGGGGGTTGCCATTGAGAACAGTAAAGATGCGCGCCCGCAATCTGGCTTGAGCAGTGCCGACGTGATATATGAGGCGGTTGCCGAAGGAGGAATTACTCGCTTCTTAGGTATATTCTATTGTCAGGATGCACCTTTTGTTGGTCCTGTCAGATCAGCACGTGTACACTTTATGAAAGTACTTCGTGAATATGGAGATTACCCACTTTATGCTCATGTGGGAGGAGCAAATTGTGACGCAGAATCGGGCTCCGGGTGCGCCAATGGAGCAAAAGCAGACTCTTTAGGTCTGATACGCAAACTGGGATGGGATGGGTATAATGACTTAAATCAATTTGGCGTTCCCTTTCCTTATTATTGGCGTGATTACGAGAGATTGCCTAATGTTGCCACCGAACACACCGTTTATTCATCAACATCAAAGTTATGGGACTATGCAAAAATCAAGAGAAAACTTACCAATATTGATGAGGAAGGGATAAGCTGGGATAAAACGTTCACCTCGTGGAAATTTCAGGACGATGCAAAAGATGTTGATAAAGGAACAACATCAAAGATCGAACTTGGATTCTGGAACTCATTTGCAAGCGAAATGGGTGTTATCTGGAACTATGATGCAAAAATAAATGCATATAAACGGGTCAATGGGGGAGCGCCGCATAATGACAAAAACACCGGAAAACAAATCACTTCAAAGAATGTGATAGTGGTATTTGCCAAGGAGTCACCCGCCAACGATGGATATGATGGAGGGCATATCCTCTATCAATTAAGCGGTACCGGGGACGCGCTTATCTTTCAAAATGGAAAAGCAATCAAGGGTACTTGGGATAAAGAGGATGAGGATACAAGAATGAAATTTTTTGATGAAAATGACAAAGAACTGTCAATAGTCCGTGGACAGGTATTTATAGAGATATTACCGATAGGGAACAAGGTTAAGTATTAACATATGTTGCAATATATTATTACTTCCAAAACGCGGAGAGAAATACTCGAGCTTTTTTTCCATCACTATGGAGAGACGTACTATCTGAGAAAAATAGTCCGGGAAATTGACGAAGAAGTTAACGCGGTCAAACGCGAACTTGATATCCTCGAAAAAGCTCGGGTTTTACATAAGGAAAAGAGATTGAATAAAGTGTTCTACTCTCTGAATAAAGGAGTTTTGCTATACGATGAGTTCCTGCGCATTTTTACCAAGACAAACTCCCTCTCAACTCTCATCTACAAAAATCTTTCAAAACTGGGGAAAATTAAGTTTATTGCCATCTCCACAAAATATGCAAAAAAAATTCCTATCAAGGAAGGTGAAATATATTTATTGTTTGTGGGAGTTGTGGTGGTGCCTGAATTGACGGCGATAGTTGATGAAGTCGAAAAAGAGTTTGAGCGTGAGATTAACTATACCGCGATGACCGAGGAAGAGTTTGCATTCCGCAAAAAAAATAACGATCCTTTTATCTGGAATTTTTTAAAACAGCCAAAAGTTATGCTGGTTGGGCTTGAGGAGGATCTTCTTAAATGAAAATGAAGCATATTGTGTACGTCGTCCTTCTGGTGGTACTCATATGGATTTGTTTACCCGAGAATATTCCGGTTCATTTCCGCGTGCAAAAATCCAAGATAGATTTCACGATAAATCCACTTAGTATCAATACAAGCCTTTTTGGAGTACCCATAAAAAAAGAGTTCAAGACAAAATTGGGACTCGATTTGAAAGGGGGAAGCCATCTGGTATTTGAAACGGATACTTCAAAAATGAACCCTGCAGACCTCCAGGACTCCTTATTATCCGCGCGGGACATCATTGAAAAAAGAGTTAACTTTTTTGGAGTTTCAGAACCGGTGGTACAGACACTCAAATCAGGAAATATCTATCGGATAAGCGTGGATCTTCCCGGTATCGAAGATGTGTCACAGGCAGTAGGGCTCATCGGGACTACGGCGCAATTGCGATTTATGGAGGAGGGGCAGGTTGACCCAAAAATTGCAACGACCACTCCGATTATCAACCGACTTACCAAATACACCGGCTTAGGTGGAAAAGATATCAACAAAGCAAGTGTCACTTTTGATTCACAGAACGGACAACCGCAAGTTGCGCTTCAGTTTACTCCCGAGGGAGCAAAACTTTTTGGCGATGTTACGGGGCGCAATGTAGGGAAACCGGTCGGGATATTCTTAGATTATTTTCCCATATCTGCCCCCACGGTACAACAAAAAATTACCGAGGGGAGTGCAGTAATAACCGGTAACTTTACCGTGGAGCAGGCAAAAAGCCTTTCCATCTCCATAAACTCAGGAGCGTTACCTTTACCTATTAAATTAGTAGAGCAAAGAAATATCGGACCTTCACTTGGCGCGCTTGAAGTAAAAAAAAGTCTCATCGCTGGAGTATTTGGTCTTGCCATGGTTCTTCTTTTTATGGTGGTCTATTACGGTAAACTGGGAGTAATTGCATCAATGGCACTTATCATCTATGGCCTTATTACTTTTGCAATTTTCCGTGCAATTCCGGTTGTCCTTACTCTTCCCGGGGTTGCGGGATTTATCCTTTCCATCGGTATGGCGGTTGATTCAAACATACTTATATTTGAAAGGATTAAGGAAGAGATGAGGAAAGGCAAACATTTTACTGTTGCGGTACGTCTCGGGTTTGGGAGGGCAATTGACGCCATAAAAGACGCAAACATAACTACCCTGACCGTTGCATTTATATTATTTAATCCCCTGAACTGGGAGTTTTTGCCTCAATTTGGCATGGTGCGCGGGTTTGCACTGACTTTGGCGATTGGAGTTGGGACAAGTTTATTTACCGGGGTGGTGATAACACGGCGATTAATTAGTGCATTTTATAAAGAAAACAAAAATATCAAATAATATGTTCAAATTTTTAAAATTTACCTGGCTTTACGTATTTATTTCAACGATAGTAATCGGCAGTGGTCTGTATTCTATCGTGCGGTACGGGTTTACCTACTCAATTGATTTTGTGGGGGGAAGTGATATCGAGTATCAACTGGATAAAAGAACAGATCTAAAAAAAGTTGCTGAAATCATAAAGGGGAATAAAATTGAAACTTCCCAAATAAAACTCGAGAAAAATAATCTGTTTTTCAAGACAAAGCCCCTCGATGAGAAGCAGGAAGCAAAACTCAGAACCGCCCTGGAAACAAACCTCAAATTAAAAATAAAACCTTTGCGGTTTGAAACAGTCGGACCGGTCATAGGGCGCGAAACCATGCAAAAAACACTCATCGCTTCATTTCTTGCAACTCTCGGGATTCTTATCTATATGAGCTTTGCGTTTAAAGGGCTAAATTTTGCCCTGGCGGCCATCCTGGCGATGATTCATGACTTCTTGGTGGTAATCGGCACCTATTCTATCTTCTCCCATTTTTTTGGTGCAGAGATTGACACTATGTTTGTGACTGCAGTTCTCACTACGATGTCCTTTTCGGTACATGACACCATCATCATCTTTGACAAAATCAGGGAGTATCTCAAGAATGAGGGGAGAGGGGATATCACCCATTACGCCAATCGCGCATTGACTGAAACTATGGTACGCTCTCTTAACAATTCCATGACCATCATGTTTATGTTATTGTCCCTTACCCTACTGGGGGGCACGAGTATCCGTTTTTTCGTCGCAACACTGTTAGTAGGAACCATCACCGGCACTTACTCGTCTCCTTTTATCGCAACCCCCATCCTCGTGTGGCTTGAAAAGGGAAATAAGAAATGAAAATAACAACATATCCTTTAGGACAGCTTCAGGCAAATTGTTATCTTCTTGTTCATGATAAAGACTGCATTCTTATCGATCCTGCAGATGATGCGAGTTTTCTCCTTGAGGAGATTTCACGGCAGAATTTAAACTTGGTTGCGATGCTCGCAACACATGGACATTTTGACCATGTGATGGCAGTCGGGGAGATACAGCTAAGCTTAAAAGTACCCTTCTATATCCACGGAAAAGACTTATTTCTCATCAAAAGATTAAAGGAAACGGCAAAGCACTTTTTAGGATATGAACCACACGTAATCGAACCAACAATAATAAAGAATTTGCCAAATGGAGAATTAAAAATTTCAAATTTCAAATTTCAAATTCTTTCTTCGCCTGGCCATACTCCCGGCGGTTGTTGTTTTTATTTCCCTGATGAACAAGCTTTGTTTACCGGTGACACTATCTTTAAAGAAGCAGTGGGAAGAACTGCCCTTTCCTATTCCAGCAAAAAAGACTTGAGTGACTCAATTAATCAATTAATTGAGTCACTGCCCAAAGAAACTATTATTTATCCGGGGCATGGGCCTGAGACGACAATTGGACAAGAAGCACCTCTCTATCGTTCTTGAACTTCCCCTCAACCACTTCTTCAAATAGTTTGTCAAGAATATCTCCAATTTGTTTACTGGGATTTATATTAAAAATTTTCATAACATCATGACCGTCTACTTTCAGGTCTGAGACCTTAAATGGTTCCTTCTGTACTTCGACCACTCTTTTTTTAAACAGCTCATATCTCCACGAAGTGGGTGTAGCCCCTGACCCAATGCGGTCGGCAGTCCGGAGATCGAGCATATCCTGAAGATATTCTTTTCCCACATCACGAATAAATCGGCGCACTGCTTTGTCAGTTATTTCTTCAGACACGGTGAATTGATGATATTTTACGAGGCGAATTAACTTTTCACTTTGTGTTTTTGACAGCTTGAGACGCTTGGCAATTTCAGTTACCTGTATCGTTCCTACTACCTCATGGTTATGGAATGTAATAAGCTCGGTATCTTTATCTTTCCAAAAAGTCTTTGCCTTGCCAATATCATGCAGGAGTGTTGCAAGCCGGGTTATGGGATCGCGGGAGGAGCAGTGTTTGAGCGCCATAACACAATGGGTTCCTACATCGTAGATATGGTGTCGTTTCGGACTCTTTTGCGGTATGGAAAAACAAACTTCAAGTTCGGGGAGAATATATTGCAATAACCCGGTACTGTGGAGAAATAAAATTCCTTCAGCGGGATGTTCACTTTCTATTATTTTTAAAAGCTCATCACGTATCCGCTCCCATGAAATCTTTTTAATAAGATGGGCATTTTTTTGAATTGAAGCACGTGTTTTTTCCTCGATAAGAAATCCCAGTTGGGCCGCAAGCCGGATGCCGCGCATGAGACGTAAGGCATCTTCGTTGAAGCGCTTATCAGGGTCGCCTACGGCAACAATTATTTTTTCCTTCAAATGCTTTTGACCGGAATAAGGATCAATTATTTTTTTACCGCCAAAAGCAATTGCATTTATGGAGAAATCACGTCGGGCAAGATCTTCCTTGACGGTCTTTGCCCATTCGATAATCTTTGGGTGGCGGTTATCATCGTACTTTGACTCCTTGCGGAAAGGGGTTACTTCCAATAATATGTCTTTTTGGGGAATCGTTACCGTCCCGTATACATTATTATAAAATGCATCGGGAAACAGCTTCAACATTTTCTCAGGAGTTGCATCAGTCGTAAAATCACAGTTTGTTATTCTTTTTTTTAGCAATAAATTACGTACAGCACCTCCAACTAGGTATATCTGAAACCTTTTTTTTTCAAAAACGGTCATAAATTTTTTAATATCTTCAGGAAGCGCGATCATGGAACTATTATACAGGAGAAGATAAGTACAGTTTTTTTATTTTCTTCAACATATTTTTTTCATTGTCACGTTTTACCATTTGGATTGCTTTTTCAATAGGAAACCAACCCGCATCGTGAAATTCTTTTTTTTCGTATACAAAGGGTGTTTGTTCTTTACATAAGACGGTATACCAAAAGTCGTAATGGACTACGCAAGTTTTTGGATGTTCTATATAAACAGGGCTAATATTAAACAATGACATAACTTCATCGGTCAATTTAAAACTTAATTCTTCTTGAAATTCTCTCGTTACCGTAGATTCAGGAGTCTCATCTGGATCTATGTGGCCACCCGGTGGTATCCACCCATCTGCTTTTATATGGTGTACCAGATATGTTGAGTTGGTGGGAGTATGAAGAGGAACAAAGAAACAACAAAAGTGACGGGAGATATTGTCCCGTTTAATCACTCCCTCGCTACTTTGGATTAAACGAATACATTCTTTAAGAAAAGATTTATCGGTATATGATTTTAATGATAATTGTTTTATTCTATCGAGAAGAATTGATTTTATATTCATAAAAAGCTTTTTAAAATATCCAAATTCTTTTTATCAGGACCGTTTCCATCAAATCCCGGTGTCTCAATGATAAAAGGGAGGTGTTTCAATTTTGGATGATTAAGTATAAGTCTGAATTCATCCAGTCCAATCGTTCCTTCTCCAATGTTTTCATGACGGTCACGGCCGGAGTCAAAGGGATCTCGGCTATCGTTCAGATGCCAGACTTCAAGGTGGTTTAAGCCGATTTTCTTATCAAATTCCTGTAAAAAGGCATTTAGTTTATCTTCAGTTCGAAGGTCATATCCAGCACTAAAAAGGTGACAAGAATCAAGACAGATTTTCAAACGAGAATTATTGACGTCGTGAATAATTGAAGCAAGTTCATCGAGTGATTGGCCAATTTTTTTGTTTCCTGCGTTTTCTGCAATAAAATAAATATTTTCCGGAGTCTGGGCGAGTATTTCCTTTATATGAGAAATAAGTGTTTGATATTTTTCATCAGTTTTATTATCTTTGAAAGAACCAAGGTGTACGATACTTCCTTTCACCCCTAGAGTTGATGCGACTTTTAATTCGGCGATGAGGGATAATTTTGACATGTGTCCTGTTTTTTCTCCATCTGCGAGATTGATGAGATAGGAGGCATGAAAAAAAACATCACTGATATGCATTTTTTCTTTTGCCTCTTTAAAACGGGATGTTTGGAGCGGATCAGTTTTGGCAAAGTTCCAGCCCCGAGGTGATGAAGAAAAAATCTGTAGAACATTGCCTCCTATGTTTGACAAGTGAGTCAATGCTTTTTCAAATCCTCCCGCGGTTGAAACATGAGCACCAAGTTTAATCATAAGAGGCTTAAAAGCCGTTTTTTAATCTTGGGTGGAAACTGAAAATTCTCAATATCATCTTTCATAACCCATTTATATTCAAGCAGATTTTTCTCGAGTTTTATGGGTATCATTTTAACCTTTTCACAGAGGAAATGTTGTGCATGAAAAAACCTATCATTACTGGTAAACACATCCTCGCCTATCCATTCAAAAGTATCAATCTGGAGTCCGACTTCCTCACTGACTTCTCTTTTCAAGGCAGACACGATCGGTTCCTCCGGCATAACCTTTCCCCCGGGGACCGTCCACAAACCCGGGTCGATTTGCTCGTGGAGGGACTTTTTAATAATGAGGATTCTCCCTTTTTCATCCTTGATAAATGCGGCTACCGCAAGGACGATGGGGTATTTGTCGTACATGGAGTAATTATAACAAATATGAAAATCCACAAATATGAAAATCCCCTTGACAAAATTAGCAGAGATGTATTATCATTGCTAAAGGACAAATTAACCAAATATTATGGAAGACATAACACAAAGACAAACCGAAATATTGAAAGTAATAATCAAAGAATATACGGAAACCGGTGAACCGGTGGGTTCGGAGATCCTTGAAAAAAAATATAAACTTGGTGTATCGCCAGCCACCATACGAAACGAGATGGTTTTACTTGCCAAAAATGGCTATATCAAAAAAGCTCATTTTTCATCAGGTCGTGTCCCATCAGCCAAAGGCTTTCGCTTTTACATAAATAAAATTATGAAGGAAAAAGAGATGTCTACCGCTGATGAAGTGGCATATAAAAATAGTGTATGGGATGAACGGGGAGAGCGGCATAAGTTATTGGCTCAAGCGACTAAAGTATTAGCTCATCGGACAGGTTTGGTTTCCGTTGCGGCTACCAATAGCGGTGATATGTACTATTCGGGAGTCGCGAACTTATTAAGTATTCATGAATTTATTGACCGTGAACTCGAAAAGTACTTATTTGAGCGACTCGATGAGATAGGATATTGGGAGCGGATACTCGAACGTATGGGAAAGTTAGACGGAGAAATATATTATTTATTGGGTGATGATGATCTTCGAGATCCCATGTATGAGTCTTGTGCCAGCGTGTTTTGCGAGTTTGAAGCAGACAAAATGAAAGGAATTATTGGAGTAGTAGGTCCCAAACGCATGAATTACGACACTGTTTCACCTCAATTGAAATTCTTTTCCTCACTCTTACAGGACATTATCAAAACGCAAAATTTATAAAATATGGCAGATAAAGATCAAAATAAACAGGCAAAATCAGGGCTAGATGACGAAGTAAAGAAACTTCAAGATGAACTTACCAAGGTTAAGACAAATCTTGAAGAGGAAAAAAAGATATCAGGAGAAAATAAAACAAAATACCTGCGGGCATTGGCAGATTATCAAAATTTTGAAAATAGGGTGGCGTCCCAAAGAGAAGAGTTGATATCTAATGCGAATAAACACCTGATAATTAAATTACTCAGCTTTTTAGACAATTTAGATCAGGCGGAAATTTTTGTCAAAGACGATCATCTAAAATTAATTAAAGACTCTTTTCACAGACTTTTAAAAGAAGAAGGACTTAAGGAGCTTGAAGTTAAGGGGAAGGAGTATGACCCTTATACTGCCGAAGTCATCGATATGGTTGAAGGTGAAAAGGCAAATCAAGTAGTTGACGTGTTACGAAGGGGATACGAGATGAATGGAAAAGTTATAAGAGTGGCACAAGTGAAAGTAAGTAGAAAATTAGAAATTTGAAATTTGAATTCAAATTATAAATTATAAATTAAAAATTTAAAAATATGTCAAAAGTAATAGGCATTGATCTTGGAACAACCAATTCGTGTGTGGCGGTTATGGAGGGAGGAAAACCAAAAGTTATCCATTCTCAGGAAGGTCGCAACGTTATTCCTTCAGTGGTTGACCCGGTCAAGCGGGTGGTTGGAGATGTTGCAAAGCGTCAGATGGCCATCAATCCTCAAAATACCATTTTCTCCATAAAGCGTTTGATGGGGCGAAGACTTACCGATCCTTCAGTTCAGCTGGATAAAAAATGGTTACCCTATAAAATAGTTGAAGGAAAAGATGGGGCCGCGGCTGTCGAAGTATCAGGGAAAATGTATACTCCTCAGGAGATTTCAGCGATGATTTTACAGAAGATTAAGACCGATGCGGAGGCATATTTAGGAGAAAAAGTTGATAAAGCGGTTATCACCGTGCCTGCATATTTTGACGATTCTGAACGGCAGGCGACCAAACAGGCAGGAGAAATTGCGGGACTTGAAGTGGTTCGCATCATCAATGAACCAACTGCCGCCGCACTAGCGTACGGTCTTGATAAAAAACACGCGCAAACCATTGTAGTATATGATCTTGGAGGGGGAACATTTGATGTCACCGTCCTTGAGCTGGGAGAAGGCGTATTCCAGGTAAAAGCTACTAATGGTGATACCCATCTGGGAGGCGACGATTTCGACCGGATAATTTTGGATTATCTGGCAGGGGAATTTAAAAAAGATAATGGCATTGATTTGAAAAAAGACCCTCAAGCCCTCCAACGATTGCGGGATGCGGCCGAGAAGGCAAAAATAGAACTCTCATCTTCCGTTGAGACGGAAATAAATTTGCCCTTCATTACTGTGAAAGACAGCCAACCCATGCACATGGTCTTAAAGTTGACCCGGGCAAAATTGGAATCTTTAGTCGGTCATCTCATATTGAACACATTTGAACCGGTTAAGGCTTGTTTGAAGGACGCAGGGATGGATGTTTCCAAAATTAACGAAGTGGTATTGGTCGGAGGTATGACCCGAATGCCCATGGTGTTTGATAGAGTGAAAGAATTCTTTAAAAAAGAGCCAAACCGTTCTGTAAATCCCGATGAAGTAGTCGCAGTAGGCGCCGCAATTCAAGCAGGTGTGTTAACGGGTGAAACAAAAGATGTAGTGTTGCTTGATGTAACTCCTTTAACTTTGGGAGTTGAGACTCTGGGAGGTGTGGGTACTCCTCTCATCCAGCGCAATACCACTATTCCTACCACCAAATCTGAAATATTTTCAACAGCGGGGGACAATCAGACTCAGGTTGAGATACACATCGTACAAGGAGAACGTCCCCTTGCCAAAGATAATAAATCTCTTGGCCGATTTATTCTGGATGGCATCCCACCGTCTCCCCGAGGAGTACCACAAGTTGAAGTATCTTTTGACATTGACGCATCCGGTATTCTCACCGTAACCGCAAAAGATAAGGCGACGGGTAAAACCCAGGCGATTAAAATAACGGGGTCAACCGGATTATCGAAAGAGCAGATTGAAAAAATGAAACAGGAGGCTGAACAACACGCTACAGAGGATGCGGCCGAGAAAGAAAAGATAGAAGTAAAGAATAAAGCTGAGAACATGATTTATGTGAGCGAAAAGTCTTTGAAGGACGTGGGTGACAAAGCCCCGAAAGAATTAAAGGAAGAAATTGAAAAGTTAGTTAAAGAACTGAAAGACGTCAAAGATAAAGAATCAAAAGAAGTGATTGAAGAAAAAACAAAGAATTTGTCGGATTCCTTGCAGAAAATTGGTCAATATATGTATCAAAAACCGGGGGCTGAAACATCACCTGGGCAGGCGCAACCTGAGAATCCTCCCGAGGCGAAAACCCCAGGAGAGAAAAAAGATGTCGAAGAAGGAGAGGTTGTTAAATAACAGATATGGACTATTACGAACTGTTAGGAATTTCCAAAGGAGCATCTGATGCTGAACTAAAAACCGCATATCGAAAGCAAGCTTTGAAGTGGCATCCAGACAGGAATAAGGAAACGGGAGCCACTGAAAAATTCAAAGAAATTAATCATGCATACGAAGTGTTGAGCGACCCAAAAAAGAAAAGTATGTATGATCAGTACGGAAAGGATGCGTTTGAGAAAGGTGGATATGGGAGGACAAACGCCTCTCAGGGAAATCCTTACGGAGGAACAGGACCGTTTACCTATTCGTACTCTTCAAGCGGAGGGAACCCGTTTGAGGGATTTGATACGAGTGGATTTTCTGATCCCTTTGATATATTCGA
>CAYINK010000020.1:4637-12464 GCA_964364765.1 uncultured Gammaproteobacteria bacterium | reverse complement strand
CGCCTGCTTCCCCACTTCTGGATCTACCCCCGACCCCAGTCCTTTAGTAAAATTCTCTCCAATTTGAATCTTGATTGCGGCTTTGTTATGCAAAAGTGCCTGTGTATCGGTATTGACTGCAATAAACTCGACACCCGCTATGCCGCCCTCCCCAATCATGGAAGACAGGGCGTTACCGCCACCACCGCCAACTCCGACTACTTTTATCCGTGCCGCCTGTCCTGCTTTTGGTTTGATAAGCATATTAGGGAATAAATTGTTTGAAAAAATCTTTCATTTTACCTACCGAACCTCCCAGCGAAAAATCTTTGAGGATTTTGTTAAAGTTCTTAAAGCCCTCTTCCTTGTTCATTATATTTTTTCTTCCGTATAAAATCAAGCCGACGGTTGTTGAAAATTGGGGATCGATAATCTCATCGATAAGTCCTGATATTTTGCCGGGAATCCCAATCCGTACTGGTAATCCGATAGTCTTCCTCCCCATCTCAAGAATTCCAACTGTCAATGCTCCCCCCCCCGTTATGACAAGACCCGATGGAATAAATTCAATAAAGTTACTTTTTATTATTTCATCACTCACCATTTTGTATATTTCCTCAAGACGCGGTCCGATGATACCGTCAATCAGTGTTTTCATATCAAGATTGTCCACCATCTCCGGAAGTTGGAGTTCATTAAAATTGAGCTCCTCCAACTTCTTCCTTGTTTTACCTCCTCCGTGTTCCAGTTTGTTGCTCAAATAAAGTTTGATTTTCTCGGCCGAGTCAAGAGAAACCCGCAAACCAACTGCAATATCATTGGTTATGTGTCTTGCCCCGATGGGAATGGATGAGGAATAGGAAAGCGATCCGTCAACATATAAGGCTATATCTGTTTTTCCCCCCCCTATATCAACACACACTACACCCAACTCTTTTTCCGTGTCGGTAAGCACGGCCTCTGAAGAAGCAAGACCGGCAAATATAAACCCGCGATTCCCCACACCGATACTTTCCATACACCGGTCAATATTCTTTAAATTGGTGTGGGATGCAGTGATAATGTGCGTTTCAACTTCAAGACGTACGCCGCTCATGCCGATAGGATTTTTTATACCTTCCTGGCCATCCACGACAAAATCACGGGGAGATACTTCAATTATTTGACGGGTTGTTGAAAGTGAGATGGCTCGAGCCGCCTCAATAACTCGATTGATGTCTGTCTCAGATATTTCACCTTGCGAATCAGCAACAGCTACTACTCCACGTGAATTTAAAGAAGATATGTGCGGTCCTCCTACTGACACAAGCGCGGTATGAACCTTTTGACCCGCCATCCGTTCAACTTTTTCAATACTATCCTCAACCGACTTGGTAACTTTGTCTATGTCCACCACGAGTCCTTTTTTCACGCCTGAGGAAGGGGTCGAATTGAATCCGATTATACGTAACTCATCGTCTTCTTTTGACTCAACTCCCACAATGGTTGCTATTTTTGAGCTCCCGATGTCAATTGCCGCTATAAGATGATCTGCCATATCATTCTACAAGTTCTAAAATAGGTCTGTTAAATCGTAAATCAAGCTTCTTAAAATCGGTTCCTTGTATTTTAAACTGATGGACTATTTGCTCTAATTGATATACCTGTGCGTCTATATCCTTTTCCGAGGAAAACACAACAGTCTTCCCCTTCAGACTAAATCCTATCATATCAACTCCATCAATATCAATAGTATTGATTTTCATACCCATTCCGGACATTTGTTTTAAAATTTTTAAGGCCATATCAATATCTTTATACTTTAGTAAGTCCCCGGGTTGATATGAGGCAAAATGAAGCTTTTCAAAGTAGTGAATGATTGGCAGATTAAACGATGATGGAGATTCTTTTAATTTGGAAAGCACTTTCCCATCTTGACTCAGGGCAAAAAAACCTGTATCTGACTCAAAATATGCGAGAGGTTTATCGGACGAAATTGTCAGGATAAGAGTCTGGGGGTACTTCTTTGCAACTTGTATGAGTGAAATGAAGGGGTTGCTTTTTTTCATCCTCTCTTCAACTGATTTTGATGACAAAGTTAAAAGAGGTGCATTTTTTATATTCTCAAGACCATATAAAATGGCTTCTTTCGGAATTCCCTCAATTTTTATGATTTTTACCCGCCATTGGTTAAAAATAAATAAAAACACCGCAATACCCGAAGCACAAATAAATATTGTGAGAACAATCAGTTTACTTTTGAGTAATTTCATGGATGATGACATCGGACGCGTCGCGCCTGATTTGGTATGGCAATGCTTCAAAGTTTTTAATATATGAGTCTTTATGTGAGAATACCGTACGGATTAATTCAAGAAGATGAGTACTTTGCTCTTTTTGTTCAAAAACTTCACCGATTTTGTTGTTTTTAAAAAATTCTGCGTGCTTTTGCTGTTCTTTTTGGGCAGACCAGGGAAGAGGAATAAAAATGGTTGGTATTTTGAGATGAATGAGTTCAAAGAAAGTATTTGCCCCGGCTCGTGCCACTACTATATCCGAAACTGAGTAGACGTAACCAATTTCATTATCAAAAAAGTGTTTGACGGGAAAATATCTCTGTTTGACTTCCTCGGAAAATGTTCTCCGGTAACGCAGTAAGCGTTCATAATCATCATATTCCTTTATATCTCCTGTTTGGTGTATGACAACAAAGTCGTGTAATAATTCAGGCAGGATGGCACGGATATGCTCATTAATTCCATGGGAGCCAAGCGATCCCCCGGTGACGTAGATAACAGGCCTAGTTTTGTTCACATCAATTGGCTTATCTATTATTTTAAAAACGGTACTGCGGATCGGATTGCCGGAAAGAATTGATTTGTTTGGTGAAAAAAAATGCGTTGACTCAGGAAACGAATAAAAGATTTTTTTTGAGAAAAATGAGATGATCCGATTCGCAAGACCCGGACATATAGTTTGTTCATGGGTAAAAACAGGAATTCTCAGCAACCATCCCATAATCGCAACAGGTATGGCAAGATAGCCGCCGAACGATAGGATGACATCAGGTGTTTGCTGTCTGAGAACCAAAAAGGCGTGTATAAAACCGACGGGAATCTTGAGCACATTGATAAAACTACGGAAGGTCATGAGTCGCGTTATCCTGCCTGCATGAAGAGAGATGAATGAGATGTTGCGCTTTGTTATCTCTTTGTATTCCAAAGAAAGAGTTTGTTCACTATCAAGTGCATATTTTCTCCCCACAAAAGTAAGGGATATTGTTTCCTTTTTAGGCGATTCGATTATCTTATCGATAACAGCCAATGCTGGGGTAAGATGTCCACCGGTGATAAGCAATCTCATACGTAATTCATACTATAAAATTTTTATACTCCGCGCAACGTTTAATACGATACCCATGAGCGCAAAAGATAGCAGAAGATTAGATCCTCCATATGATATGAATGGCAGTGGTACGCCCGTCAGGGGAATGATGTGGACCATGCTTGCCAGATTTATGATGGTTTGCACGGCAAAAAATGCAAAGATTCCTCCCGCCAGCAATCTCCCAAACCGGTCGGGCGCTTTTTCTGCGATACGGAAAATATATACCACCAAAAAAATAAATAAACAAATGAGGATAAAACTTCCCAAAAACCCCACCTCTTCTCCGATGATGGCAAAAATAGAATCGGTATGCGCCTCGGGTAAATACAGATGCTTTTGCTTGGATGATCCGAAACCTTGGCCAAACAAGCCTCCGTTGGACAAGGAAATAAGAATTTGATTGATATGATAGGTGATTCCTAATGGGTCAGCCTTGGGATCAAAAAAAGCAAGCAATCTTTTCACCCGGTAAGGGGAGGATTTTGCAAGAAGGTAAAAGCTAATCCCCGAAAATGGAACTAAAAGGAGGAGATAATGAAGCTCGATACCAGCCAGAAAATAGATGATTATGCTGAGGGAGAAAATGATGACGGCGGTCCCCATGTCCGGCTGTAAAATAATGAGAAACATTAACAGCCCCAAGAGAATGATGAACGAATAAAAGCGTTTTCTTTCCTTGGTTATAAACCACGATGATAAATATATTATTGCTGAAAGTTTGGCCATCTCAGTCGGTTGAAATCCGAATATCCATCTGCGTGCTCCATTTACTTTCGTTCCGATGCCGGGAATGAGGACTAGAAACAGGAGAAAAATATTTACCAGCATGAGAAAAAAAGCCCCGTAGTAAAGTTTGTGATAATCAAGATAGGAAAGAATTGCCATGATGCCAATTCCCAAGAGAATCCATACCGCCTGAATCTTAAAATAGTGGAAGCTATCCCGAAACTCCCCGAAGCTCCGCACATATGAGGCTTCAAAAACAAAAAAGAGTCCTATGACCGATAGCAATATGGGAAGGGAAAAAAGAGTGAGAAATGTTTTACCTCTCTTTTCATTGATCTCACTGGTAGTCTTAATTCTTTTCATAACCTCGTACGTATAATTTGAACAAGTCGCCCTTCTCTTCAAAATTTTTCCATACGCTATAACTTGGGGATGCAGTTGAAAGCAGGCAAATACTTTTTTTTCTTGTATGGGTATACGCAAATTGGACCGCGGCCTTCATATCCCGCGTCTCAAAAATCCTAGGTAGATATGATGTTTTAGTATGCAATAACGCCCAAATTTTTCCTCCCGAATCAGGAAACAGCACAATATTTTTTATTCCTTTTTCGATAATAACATATACAAGATTAGAAAAATCATATCCGCGGTCTTCCCCCCCTAAAAAAAGGGTATCAACTTCCTTCAGTGTCTGCAATGCCGCAATGGTCGATTCGGGAGTCGTTGAGATTGCATCGTCATAAAAAGTAATATCATGAAACGTTCCTACATTTTCCAATCTGTGTGGCAAGGGTTTAAATGTTTTAAGAGCCTTTACCACATCTTCTTTTGAAACATGAAATAGGTCAGTTACAGCGAGCGCGGCTTGTATATTCTCTTTGTTATGTTCGCCCTGAAGGGTCAAATCTTCGCTTCGAAGAGGAATCGTTTGAGATATGAATGGTTGTGTATGACACTGTGCGTTTGAAGCCCATTGAACTAACTCCTTATATTTTGGATTATAGATAAAATAATCATCTTGTTTTGCGTACTTAACGATATTCTTTTTTGCATCATAATAATTCTTCACTTCCCTATGATAGTTCATATGCTCAGGAAACAGGTTGAGAACCACTGAGATATATGGAGAATAGTGAATGTCGTCAAGCTGATAACTGGACAACTCCATGACGAAGATATCGTCCTTTCCATGGGGTTTCATCAATTCTGACAGGACTGGATTACCAATATTACCGACTAAGTGTACCTTCTTTTTCCCTGTTTTTAGAATATGATAAATGAGACTGCTGGTTGTGCTTTTTCCTTTGGTTCCGGTAACTCCAATGATGACGTTGGGGCAGTTTGCAAAAAAAATGTTTGTTGCGGTAGTGTATTTCTGAGAAACCAGCGATTTAGATATGCCCGGAGTTTTGATGACCAGGTCGTAATCCTTTTGTTTTTCAAGATAATGCGGGTCGCTGTTTTTATCAGTATGATCTATGACTTCATCAGGCAAAATACTTTTTAAATACTGTTCAGTCGCGCGGCCCTCTTTTCCATATCCGAGGATAAGTATTTTCTTATTTTTGAGTTCTTCTATTTTCATGGTGAAATACAGGTCTGTATTTATTGTCATCCCCGTGAAGACGGGGATCCAGTCTAAAAATACAAAATTGAAATTGTAGCATGGATTCCCGCCTACGCGGGAATGACGATTTATATTAATATATTCATAAACTCTTTGGGTAAAGAGTCTTCGTTTCCTATTTCTAAAAGATGATTTTTCAACTTGGATACATCTTTCATTCCGGGAAGGACTAACCGTTCAAACATTTTGATAACCGGTTCATCCATGAATTCTCCTTTTTCATGTACCAAGTAAAACGCAACTGTCACCTCCTCAAATGTCCCCACGCAATCAAAAGGTTTAATATCTCTGATACCCAATAATTGTTGATACAACGGGACAAGCGAAGGATCGGCTAATAGATTCTGTCCGAACATACCTACCACATCTTCCTTGGATAAAAATGAGCTCAACATCAAAAACATAAAAGCGCACTTTGCACACTCACCGCACCACTTCTTTGATGACCCCTTTTTAAAAACGGTAAAATTTTTATTACAGCTTGAAAAATGGGGAAAATACTGGTGATATTTTGAAAAAAGTTCAACGATTTTTAACTCCGTAAGAGGTCGCAAAATGGAAAAATAGGTGACATCCGGGGTGATAAAATCATTCACATAAGCCCGAAAGAACATCTCAAACTCTTCACTCTTACTCCATTGATGGTTTACCTCAAGCCCATGATACATGGCGTTGCCAAAATTGGCGCTTTTCTCATTGGAAACGATAAAGTAATTATAATCGTAGACGATGGCAATCAACACCCCCACAAACGCATAGACGGCAGATATGGGGATATGTCCATTAAGTACAAGTCCGGTTTCATTGAGTTCTTTCATTTTTTCATCAATCTCATGCCTCACAAAAAGTCCCTTTATGCCCATTTTGGGAAAAAGCTCCCGTACGAGGGGATATTCGTGATTGGCCTCAATGACTAAACCTGTTATTTCTTTCTTTGCTTTCCTCAAAAGCTCAACAGTTACGAGGGAATCTTTCCCCCCAGCTACCCCCACAAGAGACCTATTTTGTGGCGAAAAATGTATCGGCTTGGGACGTGCATCCTGGGACACGGGAAATGATATGAGACCTCTAAAATCAAGTTCATTTCGATAGAAAAACTCACCTAAGCCGCGTGTGTATACCGTATTCCAAAATGCCGCCTGTTCAGCGCTTAATTGACAACTGAGTACTTTTATTTCCTTAGGGCAGAACATTTTCCAGTATGAAATTCCCAACATGAGGTGCAAGGGTTGGAGTACTGCATCAAGTAAATCTGGTGAAACGGTCTGGGGAATGGCTTCAGGAAGAATTACTTTATCCACAAAACGGGAGACGACGCCGGTATTAAAACCAACCGAATATAAAAACGATAGCGTACGCTTGTCTTTCCCTATGTGATACGAGTCAAATGAGAAATAGGTTGCCTGGGAAATCATACCCCCATTATAGCTTTCCTACTTCATGAACGCAATCATAAGTCCGAAGACCGAGAAGATGATGGCAAGTAGCCAGAGCCTCATGACAACCTTAGGTTCCTCCCATCCCCGATGCTGAAGGAGGAGATGAAAAGGCGCCACGTTAAACGCCTTCCTTTTAAGAAATTTCTTGCTTAAAAGTTGGATAAGTGAAGTAATAATCTCAAGTAAGAACACCCCTCCGATGAGAGGGAGCGCAAAAGCTTTCCCCAAGATGAGGCCAATCACGGCAAACATTGCTCCAAAAGAAAGCGCGCCCGTATCCCCCAACATGATACGTGCCGGGTAAATATTGAAATATAAAAAAGCGAGGAGTCCTCCAATCCACACACCGATAAACATCGAGGTGGGTACATCTATGATAGACCGTGCGATTATCCAAAACCCGGATATCGCAATCATGAGAACCCCCGCGGCCAACCCGTCAAGTCCATCAGTTATATTTACGGCGTTGGAAAAGGCTACTATGACAAACGCCGCGAAGGGAATATAAAATAAACCCAATTTAAATACTCCTAAAAAGGGAATATGGATGATGTCTATCTTTAAATCGTTATACAGCCAAAAAGCGATGATGGTTGCGAGAATTACTTCAATAATGAATTTATGCCTCATACGCAGGCCAAAAAAATGTGAGTCCCGGAAACGGAATATTTTCATAAGGTCATCCCACAC
>CAYINK010000020.1:0-4537 GCA_964364765.1 uncultured Gammaproteobacteria bacterium | reverse complement strand
GGCCAAAAAAATGTGAGTCCCGGAAACGGAATATTTTCATAAGGTCATCCCACACGCCGAGAATGGCAAATCCAATGAGGGTGAAAAAAATAATTCGTATCTCACCCATAACAGAGGGATAATTTGCGTGGAGAGGTTTGTTAAAAACTGCGTATAAGAGCACGAAGAATCCAAAAAGGATAGTGGTCGTAATGACAATAAGGATTCCCCCTCCGACCGGCGTACCTGTTTTATGAGCGTGAAGTTTGTCAAAAATGGGCGTGGGTTCATTAAAGGCGTCTTTTGTCTGTTGATTCTGACGTTGTAGCTTTGCTTTGTAAAGAAAGTTAATGAACGGAACAATTAAAAAAAAGTTGAAAACAAATGAAACAAATGTAGCAAAAAGATAAATTGACATTAAAGCAATTTGAAATTTGAAATTAAAAATTTTAAACTAAATAATTGAAAGATATGGGGGAGAAAAATAATTCCCGAAATGATAAGTGCACCAATGGCAAACACCAGCATTGCCCCCGCCGCCACATCCTTTGCATGTCCAATATCCGGGCGTGTTTTGGTATCTATTGCATCAGTTGTCTCTTCAATTGCGGTATTAATGGTCTCAATTGAGAACCCAAGCGTGATAAGAACAAATATGGTTAAAAATTCACCTTGAGAAATGTTGAAATACATCCCTCCAACGATTGCAAGCACCGATAAAAAAAGATGCACGCGGTAGTTTGGTTGCGTTGACAGAGCCCATTTGAGACCATGCCATGCGTTTTTTATTGATATGGTATGTTTCTTTATCATAATTAAATAAGTTCTTGAATGATACTCGCCAACTTTTGACTGTCGTGACGGAGCACACTACGAGTTAATACATCGGCTCTGCTTTTTTCAATCGTTGCATTGTCCACCACGTCCTTTTCGATGATTGTTCCATTACAGCAAAATCTGTCTAAATCGTTTACTACCGGCTTTTCGTGATGGTCCGTATACCATTGTATTATATCTTCCGGAATCTTACCATTATTGATGATGATATGATCGGGTTTCTTCCCTAAGTAATGCTCTAAGTCTTTTATATGATCCATGGCGGTATAGCTGGAAGTTTGTCCCGATTTAGTCATGAGATTCATGACATACACAATTTTTGCGTGGGAAGATTGGATCCGTTCTTTCATCTCATCCACAAGCAAGATGGGAATGATGCTCGTATACAGGTCGCCCGGACCGATGATGATGAGGTTTGATTCCTCAATGCGTTGTAACGCATACGGATTAGCTGAAGCGCGCGGTTCAAGAAAAGCGTTTTTAATTCTACTCGTTTCCTTATGATTCTCATCTATGTGCGACTCACCTTTGAGAATAATGCCGTTTTCATACTCCGCGCAAAGATTTGTCTTGTCAAAAGTGACGGGAATGACTTTTCCTTTTGTTTTGAGGACATAACTTGCCGTCTCAAGAACCTGATTATAATTTTCAGACACTTTTTCAAGCGCTGATAAGAAAATATTTCCAAAATTATGACCTTCAAAATCCCCCTTTTCAAAACGGTACAGGAAAAGTTTACGCCATAATTCCGGTGCATCGGAAAGGGCAACTAAGCACTGGCGCAAATCGCCGGGGGGGAGCACTCCAAGCTGATCCCGAAGTCGCCCCGTGGAACCTCCTGAGTCCATCATGGTTACGATGACGCCCAAATCAATGGGGAGATTCTTAATTCCTGTTAAAACGACAAACGTTCCTGTTCCACCACCGAGTACTGTGATAGTTTTCATAATATTATTGTTTGTCTGGAATATCCTTTCTTACTATCTCGCCTGGGAATACAAGACAATTATTTCCTATTTTTACTCCGGGATATAGAGTACTATTGACTCCCACCTTTGTATTTTTTCCAACGATTGCTCCTAATTTCTTCATATTGGTGTTTACTTTTTTTTCTTTCACTACCGATTGAACTTCGTTTTCATCAAAACGGAAGTTGGCAGTAACCACCCCAGATCCAAATAATACGCCCTCTGCAAGTACACTGTCACCCACATAATTTCGGTGTAATGATACCCTATCTGCTAAGTAGGAACGTGCTACCTCGCATGAAGAACCGATGAGACAGTTTCGACCGATGTGGCTTTCACGAACGAGTGCGTAGTCTGCAATGATGGTATTTTCACCAATGTAGCAGGGTCCCGTAATCTTCGCAAAGTGTCCGACTTTCACCCCTTTTTCCATGATAACCGGACCTTGGATGATGGCTGTTTCGGCAATCGTCAAATCTTTAGAGTCCGCAAGTTTATTGGTTTTTATGCCATCAAAGAAATGTTTCATCATCGACAGCACATGCCAGGGATATTTGAGCATATACCAGGGACCTTCATATAAAACATACTCAATGACGGGCTTGCTAAGCAGTAATGTATTGATTCCTTGCTCATATAAATCATCTTTATTTGTGGTCGTTTTTTCGATGGATTTTGTGAGTTTTTGAAAGTCGGAAAAATAATCAGCAACTAGTTTCAATACGCCAGACGGAACTTTATCCGGGACAGGTTTTTCAACAAAGCCCTTAACTTTATTATCAGAAAAAACAACATATGCTCCCGGAAAATATTGAGTGGTTTTTTTTGCTAAGAAAATATAATCAACTTTTGTTTCCTCTATTTTCTTGGCAAAGTCTGCTAGAAAGGAAAAATCAAAAAAGTCTGACGCGTTAAGGACTACAACTTCTCCCTTTACTTTATCTTTACAGGATAATACAGCCCCCGCCATACCATCAACCCTAGGATCTTGGACGATAACTTCAACTTTGCTCTTAACTAATTCTTTAAGCATTCCATTGTTAGCTTCTGAGCCTACAATAAAAATATGTTCCCCATAATTTGAAATGCTTTCAATAAGCCGAAGTAAGATTGGCTTCCCTAAAAATGATGTTAAAAATTTATTTTTGAGTGGCCAGAAACGATCACTGTCACCTCCCGCAAGAATAATAATATTTTTTATTTTTTTCATACCTTTTTAATATCCCCTCCTAAACTGGTAATTTTCTCCACAAAATTTTCATATCCCCTCTCCAGTATTGAAGCCCCGTTGATGATAGATTCCCCCTCTGCAAATAAAGCCGCAATGGCTAAAGTGGCCCCCGCGCGCAGATCGGCTATAGTCAATACACCGTTATGTAGATGTTGAGGGCCATATACTGTGATTGCTTGCTTATGTTCTTTTCCCTTATCATAATTAAATATATAAAACGATTCCGGATTTTGCACTATTGGCGATGAGTACTCTATCTTTGCTCCCATTTTTATTAACTCATCCACATAGGAAAATCTATTCTCAAATACCCGTTCATGGATAAGCGACTTCCCCGCTGCCTGTGTCATAAGTACCGCCCAGTTGGGCTGCCAATCAGTCATAAATCCTGGATGGGGGGCGGTTACAATATCCAAAGATATTAATGGTCCCTTATAAAAAAATCTCCAGGAGTTTTCACCAATTTTCTCAGTTCCTCCTTTTATCTTTTCGATAACATTGATAAAAGTTTTTAAATAATTTTCCGGTATGGGGCACACCGTCACATCTCCTTTCGTGATAATGCCAAGTACAGCAAACGTGGTTGCTTCATTCCGGTCTGAGACGATGGTATGGGGTTTTTTTTGGATAAGTGACTTAACTCCTTCAATTACAATGTCGTTACCATTGCGTCTAATTTTTGCTCCTCCTTCATTTAAAAATGATATGAGGTCATCTATTTCCGGTTCCAATGCGGTGTTGTGTATCGTAACGGTATCTTTACAAAATACGGAAAGGAGAATCATAAGTTCGGTCCCCGTATGTGAGGATTTAACAAACGTATAATCTCCTGAAGGTTTATCATTCATTAATGCTTTGTAATAACCTGTTTCTGAATTATAAGAAACATTGATACCAAGGTCTGTCATGCCGTTTACAATTCGGTCAATCGGCCGAGCACCTATTCGACACCCTCCCGGATTAGGAATAGATGCTTCTTTAAAACGGTAGAGGAGGGGGGCAAATAACATAAATGACGCCCTTATTTTTGAAGCATGGAGAAAATCAAGCTTGTTTTCCTTCAATCCTGTTGAATTGACTAATACAGTATTGGTGTCCGTAAATTCCGCCCGTGCGCCCAGTGTTTGGATGAGATGAAGTAATTCAAAAATATCCCGGATACGGGGAATGTTTTTGAGCGTAACTGCTCCATCAAAGAGGAGCGCGGCAATAACCGCCTTTAATGCAACGTTTTTTGCACCTGAGAGTTTAATTGTTCCTTTGAGAGGTTTACCTCCCTGGATGATATACGCGTCTTCCATAGGCTATACAACCACAACTTCCTCAACCAGTTCAATGCCGAATTTTTGATTCACTTTTTCCTTGATTTCCTTGACTAATTGTAACAGATCGGCTGTATTTCCCTCCATTTTCCCCGTATTGATGATGAAGTTCGCATGCATGGACGATATAACAAAGGCGCCTACCCCCTTATTCTTCATGCCGACCTGGTCTATCAAGTAGCCCGACGAGGTTGTGGGAA
>CAYINK010000019.1:0-12614 GCA_964364765.1 uncultured Gammaproteobacteria bacterium | reverse complement strand
AACCCATTTTCCAATTTGATTGCTTTCAACTTCGGACGTACCTAAATTTTTTAACTCCTGCTCAACTCCCATGACCGTTTCCTCAATTTGCTGAGCACTTAATACGGTCTTTTCGCAAGCCTTAAACAGACCTCTTCTCAGCTTATCCCGGTCAAACCGCTCTCGCCGACCATCCCGCTTGATTACGAGGATAGGCAAATCTTCAAGCCGCTCATAGGTGGTAAAGCGTTTTTCACATTTGGGACAGCTTCTCCGCCTACGAACCGCTGATCCGTCTTCAGATAACCTCGTCTCAATTACCTCCGTATCCGTGTGCTTGCAAAATATACAAAGCATATATGTTGTGCCACTTAAAACTTTAAAACACTACCAATAGGTTTACAAGAGGTCAAATTATAAACAAAATGTATCATCGTTGTCCTTTAGCCTCAAATGAAAAACAACCATTTCATTATCTATAATTAAGTTGAACAGAAAAGAGACAAAGGAGTCAATATAGAGGCAAAATCCAAATTATAAAATCCAAAACTCAATTCAAATTTCAAATTAAAAATTTTAAATTCTGTTATCATATACTCATATGGACTCATATATTTTAGATACTAACCTTTTTTTTAATATGGAAGAGGGCATGAATTTGGGAGATAAGACAGAAGAGGTGGTTACTTTCCTCACGAAGAAGGCAAAAGAGTTAAAAAAAAGTGGACAGGCGCAATTTTATATGACCCCTCGGATAGTTGAGGAATTCCTCAGTTTTTTTGAAAACAAAGAACAACCTTTTCTCAAAGATTTTTTAAGTGGAATCATCATCCAGTCTCCCAATGTCGGATCACTTTCCTTTTCGGCTCAAATTTTTTATCAACTGGTAGATGACATACGCGCGCGGAGCTATCGGGGGCTTCGGGTGGGTGAGGAGGAGATACAAAAAGCAGGACATCTTATGCAAGGAAAGACCGATCTTTCCAAGAAAGATTTTGAGATTTCCATAGGTGAAGTGGTAAAAAAATTCCGAGACCGGTATCGGCAAGCTACCCGGTTTGGGTTTTTGGACAGCCTCGCAGACCTTGATATCATCATGCTTTCCCAAGAACTGGGGGGAACTCTGGTGTCTACAGATGAAGGCGTTTTACATTGGGGACGGATATTTGGAGTTAAAGAGATGCCGGCATCTGTTTTTGGACAACTTCTTCGTCGTCCGGAATAAGCTTCGAGAGAAATTCAATTACCTTATCAGTAAAGTTGCGCGGTGCCTTTTCCATATACATGAGATGTTTTGAAAAAAGAGAAGTAACCTTTTTTTTAACTTCGTCGTTGGGTACGACCAAATACGCGTGGTAAAAATAAGGGGCGTAACTGACGACTGTAACGATATCAAAACCAAATTTTTTGGTGTAATAAAAATGAGAGAGAAATTCCCAGCGGAAGGTAATACCGGTTGTCTCGATGCCAAATGTGGTGACAATGTGTTCAACCTCAGGGGGAGGCGTGATGGTAAGGACGTAAAAGAGAAAGAGAAGGGTGAGGATGGGAATCAAAAGGATGCGGTCACCAAAGAAAAAAACAATGAGGGATATGAGAAGGGAAAGGGCCATATAGAACCTCAATATATTCTTACTTCGCTTTTTATAGGCTCGTAAGGGGGCCTTCCACGAAAAAAGTCGCTGAGAATTGCCACCCTCGCCTGTATGGTCATCCATATATACATTTTTCTTTATTTTGAAGAAAAAGTCAAATTGAGTTGCAAATTATATCCTATAATGTTATAATGCCTGTATGGATCAATTCAATAAAGCTATTTCTTTCTTTTTGGGACTTATTGTGGTTGTTGTCTTTTTAGCCGTTGCAACGGGTAAAATTAATTTGAAAGGAAAAACACTTCCTTTTTTGAAGGGATCAACGGTCACAACGACCCCCACCCCAACCCCTGAACCGATAAGTACTTTTTCTTCAAGTAAAACACCTAATGCTCAAAATAAACCGACACCCATAACCAAGCAAAATTCTCAATACCGTACATACGCAGGAACAGTAAATACCGTAAACACTATTCCAAGTACCGGACCCGAACTTCTCCTCCCCTTGGTCATATCCACATTTTTTGGAGGATCATTCCTCAAAAAAATAAGTCAAAAGAAATAAGGACTATGGAGTTGGCGTTTGGCCAGAAAAGCCTGGTAATCTCAAAATACCCGATCCAATGAGGTTTACGATAAATACCGACCCCAGAGTGAATATAAGCCCAATTACTGCCCCCATAATTACTCTCTTTCCCTGATTGAGACGTTCAGCCTCCGCCTGTGAAGTAAGAACCAAGAAAGCCCCATACATGAGGTAGAGAAAAGCAATACCCCCCGTTATCCGAAATACCAAGAGATCAAAAAGTGCCTGAACAAAGGTGGACGCCCCTGTATTTTTATTATTTTGAAATCCCCCCGTTGAAGTCAAGCAACCAATCATAGTATATTGACGGCCTACATAGGGTGTTGGTGGAAGCAGGGTGGCAGGCGCAATCCGAACTGTATCACATTGTGCGGCATTAGGCGTTGAACCAGTCGGATAGATGCCAGGATATAAACATTTGACACAGGTGGACCAATTACCCGGGACGGGACCAAAAGTAGGATCAGGGCCACAGGAGGGTGCACTGCCATTTATGATCACCGGGCAGTATCCGCACGCATCACACGTAACAAAACTTGCAGAAACAGGTACCGTGTTCTGGACAAGATAAAACAAGGAAACGATAAAAAACACTCCTAAAAAAAAGACACGTTTCATATATGTTTTCAGTATAGCAAAAAAATAGAAGTATAATTAAAGGATGAAAAAAGTGTTCTTTGTCATTACAATAATGTTGTTTGCCATTCTTGCAGTAAATACGTATGCCGATCAATATGATGACGTCACCAATGAGCTTGAAGGATTAAAAAAAACGTTTAACGATTTAAACAGCGCCAATAGAACTAATGAGGCAACCCTGAACGATTTAAACAAACAACTTCAAAGCATCAAGGGTAAAATTCTTTTTTTTGAAAACGAAATTGAAAAAAAACAGGCCCAGGTGGTGGAAGGGGAAAAAGTATTCGAATATCAAAAAAGCCTTTTAAATGCGCGGGCTAAATCGTATTACAAAAACGCAAGCAAAAACTCCTTTTCATTCATGCAACTTCTTCTTTCCGATAATCTTTCGGTATCACTGCAAAACTTCTTTTACCAAAAAACATTAGTTGACGAGGACCGTCGGGCGATTGAAAAAATTGCTCTTTATATCAAAGACATTCAGGATAAAAAAAAGTCCTTGGAAAGTGAAACCTCCCGGCTTGCGGTCATCAAGGTCGAAGTTGACAAACAGTCGACCTCCTTAGCAGGAGAAGTAGCAAAAACAAAAAAATATTTAGGAGAACTGCAGAGTAAAATTGTTGATTTGTCAAGCCGCCAGCAAGAATTATTAGCCCAAAAAATAGGTAGCATTCCTATTCCAAGATCGGCTCAAACATCATTGGGGGGGTGTGTCCCCGACGTAGATTTAAGTGGGGGAAATGTCAAAGATTCGGGATTTGGTGGTGCAAAATTTGCATTTTTTTCTTTTGGCGTACCAAATAAAATTGGTATGAATCAATATGGTGCATGGGGAAGGGCAAAACAAGGCCAAAATGAAACGCAAATTTTGCAAGCATACTATAATTATGACGAAATCAAAAAGTGGGATACAAATATAGAAATAAGAGTTGATGGAGTAGGCAATTACAAATTAGAAGAGTATGTTAAAAGACTTTATGAAGTCCCAGATTCGTGGACAGACAATAATTTAGCCGTATTAAAAGCTCAGGCAATAGCAGCTCGTTCATATGTTCTAGCATATACTAATAATGGGCAGGGCTCAATTTGCTCAACAGAAAATTGTCAAGTTGTAAAATCGGAACCAAAGGGTGGTAATTGGGAACAGGCCGTGAATCAAACAGAAGGACTTGTTATGGCCCAGGGGGGGAATCCAATTAAGGCATGGTTTTCTTCAACACATGGGGGTGTTATTCTGAATTCAGGCGAAATTGGTTGGTCTTCAACCAATTGGACCAAACACGGAGGATTTGATGCAAATGGAGGAGTAAATAATTTTTCTGATTTAAAAAACCTTTCTTATGACCGTGACTCAAAGTGGTTTTATTGTGATTGGGGATATCGAAAAGAATATAATAGTACCGCATGGTTAAAACCGGAGGAGGTTACTGATATAGCAAATGCGTATTTACTTTACACCTTAGATAAAACAGCAATAACACACCTGGGAAGAACTGATAGTGGAGATAATTCAGATACATGGGACATGAACAAAGTAAAAGAAGAAATCAGAAATAAAAAGGGGACACCTTTTGACTCAGTAAATAATATTGATGTGTCGTGGGATAGCTCCGGTATTTCCCGAACAATAAATATCGAAGGAAGATCTTTTCCTGCACAATCTTTTAAGAACCTTTTTAATATACGAGCGCCTTCAAATATTCAAATTAAGCCTGCATGTAGAATATCTTCAACCAACGAAGTAGAAACAGCCTGCGCCTTCGCACTTTATAACGTTGAGAAAAGGTAATGTTCATTAAGGAGCCATGAATGGCTCCACTACAGTCAAACAAGTATTAATTCAGGTAGTAGTGCGATTCATCGCACCTTGATCACAATATTTTGATAGATTTCCCTTATTGGGAGATCTTCCTTATAAGGATTTGCTTGAATATATTCTCTTATCTTCTCCAAAGCTTCCTCATTTCTTATTATGTGTTCGAAATAATTCTTTTGCCATAAAGATACATCTTGAAGACCGCTTCTTTTTGCTTTTAATGTAGTAATTGCTTTAAACCGTCGCCAAAATTCAGATAAATTCAAGGAGCATTTTTCGAATATTAAGATCACATGAATATGATTTGGCATAATAACCAAATAATCTAAGCCCACTCCTCTTGTTTTGGATATAAGACCGATCAACTCATTTTTTACGAGATCATATATATTCTGTACTAAATATGGTTTTGAGAAATTTGTTTTGTTTGTTACGAAGAACCAACCCGTATGATAATCAAAGTGATGAAGGCGAATATTTTTATATCCATTTTTAACAATCATTTTTGTTGTAGTGGTGCCATTTATGGCACCATAATTACCATTGAATATTCGGGTGCGATGAATCGCACCACAACAGTTATTTTTTATCCCCAATAAACATCTGAGATATTTTATTCATTCCCCATTGCACAACGGAAGTAATCCCTAGGACAGTAAAGAAGAAAGTCACCCAGTTAAACTTGAAATGGAAGAAAACAGTGGCAACATAGATGACCAGGATATGGAGAAAATATATTTCATAAGAATATCTACTTAAAAAGTGAATAAAATTTCTTGCAATTCTAAACAATCCTTTTTGAGAGAGAAAAAATAGGATATTTAATCCGGCGAGACAGTAAGAGAGATGGTAAATATTGGGCGGGTATTTATTATCATACATGCGTAATGAATGCCCCAGGGGAACAAGGACATATTGCTGACTTATAAGAAACAGGGCAAAGAAAATAGAAGTTAATCCCCAAAACAACTCAGGATGTTTTCGCAGTCGGTCAAAGTACATGGTGTAGATCACTACAAGCGACCACGGCAACCACATAATATAACGATATAACGGATGAGGTGAATATTTGAGAAATAGTATTGAAGAGGCAAAAGCAACTACAACATATACATATAATAGTTTTGGATGTTTTTTTTCAAGTATTTTAAAAAGAGGCATGAGAACGGCTAGTTCAATGAATAAAAGCACAAGCCAGTTAAAATCGATTCCTCCCGTGAGGGTAAGATTTTGGGATATATAGAGAGGGGTTAATTTATGGGGTTGTTTTATGAAAGTAAAAAGAAAATAGATTGCCAGAAAAATATAGTAGGGAATAATAAGTCGTTTTAACCGTTTAAAAAGATGTTGCCAAAAGAGAGAAAGAGATTCAACTCTATCTTTCAAATAATAGAGATATGAAGAGCAAAAAATAAAAGCAACAACCGCAAACTGGCTTAATTCAATGAGAGAAAAAGCAATTTTATCTGCAAGAAAGTACACATTAGTATGTATAAGAATTGTGGCGAAAATAGAAATTCCGCGGATATCGTCAATAAAATCTAATCGTGACATTACATAATTATGCCAAAAAGTACACCCAAGAGAAGAGTATTTTGCTGGAGAGTCAACCAATAATGGTCGCTTAAGCCCGTGAGTAACACCGCAAGGAGAATTAATAAAACGCTAATATTTCGCCGATATTTTTTTAATAACAGAAAAATACGAATAAAAACAATCATACTTATGAGTATTCCCGTCTCTGCCATAAACAACAAATAAATATTATGTACTGGTTGTAAAAAAAAGTAAGGGTACTTGATGGGAAATGCATACTGTGCAAGAAGATAATTTCCCAAGCCTACGCCAGTTGAGATGTGCTGGGAAATAATAGTAAGCGATTGTAACATAAGGGTTAATCTTTTTTGAAAACTGAGAGGATCAGTTTGTGCAGATAAAAATATAATTGCAAGAAAAAGAGGGGAAAGAATCTTTACTAGAGTACAAATACGGCAGGATTGCTTCACTTTGAGAAAACACCAGGTGTTTAAAAAAAGAAAAACAAGGATGACATTCTTTGAAAATGAAAGAAAAATGATAAGGGAACAAAGGGCGAGTACCGCATATTTCAGAACGAGATTCGTGACGCGATTGTTGGTTAAGAAAAAAAGATAGATGAGAAGAAAGAATCCCGCAAGAGAGTTCGGGTGGGAAAAGGTGCCATAAGCTCGGAGAATTTCATTTCCCTGTAAAGCCGCTTTTGCAATTCCTGGGGTTGAGAGAGTAAAATATCTTTCGCCGAAAAAATACCATATTCCTTGAAGCGAATGACGAGTGATAAACTGGGAAACAACCAAAATTGATTGTATAAAAACAGAAAACGCAAAGCCGCCAATTATTGCTTTTTTATATTTGGGAAACTGTTTTTTAAATATCGCAAATAGGGCAAATACTTCGAAGAGTTTTATAAATCGATAGAAAAAGATAGGTTTTGACCATGCAAAAAGCGCATTTATACAAAGGAAAACAAACAACCATAAAAACAACTTTTTTTTGAAGAAAGTAAGAATCGTTTTATAGTTAAATAATATAAGTATGAGTGCAAAAATATCGGTGAGATATAAGGTAGGGGCGAGATAATCTATCCTCACCCCGCCAAGATAGGAAAAGTCAAAGAAAAAATGTTTGCCAAGCTGAGTGGGGAGGAGAAAACAGAAGAGGAAATAGATTATGTACACGTTCCCATTTTATCATAGCTCTCAGATTTGAGCCTGATATAATGAGTCATGGATTACTACAAAGAGATGCAAGATTTAGCCGTTGTGGATCAAGAAGATAACATAATTGGCAAAATGGAAAAGTGGGAGGCGCATAAAAAAGGAGTACTACACCGTGCATATACTGCCATCTTGCAATATGAGGATTCGATTATTCTTCAGCACCGCAAGCACCCGTTGTTTGATGATGTTTACGACCTGTCATTCTCATCTCATCAAATATATAAGAATGATTCTTTGCAAACAAATGAAGAAGCATTATATGAGGGGTTAGAAAGAGAATGGGGTATTGAAAAATTTGAAATTCGAAATTTGAAATTTATAAATAAAATCTATTACAAGGCGAAAGATGAGAAGAGTGAGTTTTTCGATCACGAGATAGATTATATTTACTTGATCGAAGTTAATACCATGCCAAAAGCGAATCTTGATTATGCATATGGGCAAAAAATGATTCAGAAGGCGAATATTATTTCAGAAATTAAAAAACTGCAGTTAAACCTGGCTCCGTGGGTGGAGAAAATATTAGAAATGAAATTGTTTTAGTCACCAATGTTTCAAATACAAAAGCTGAAAACAAAGAAAGATGCTTTGCGGGTCATTGATTTTCTTCACAGTAATGAAGCCTTTCAAGATACCTGGGTACCCGGAGAAAAAGAAATGATAAGAAATACTGTTTTGGAAAGCTTGTATAAAGGGAAACATCATCAGTATTGGTATATTGAAAAAAAAGGGAAAATCATTGGCGCTCTTGGAGTTAATGAAAATGTATATAAAAGCGGCGGTTATGAGATGATGAAAGATTACGTAGCAGTGCATAAAAATTACAAACGGCATGGACTCGGATCAAAACTGTTAAAAACGATGGAAGATTATGTGCGATCGCGAAAGGGGAGATATATATTAATTACGACATGTGATACCGACTATTATAAACCCGCCAGATTTTTTTACGAGAAAAATGGATATATAAAAGTGGGCGCGATTCCTGATTATTACCTCGTGGGCGAAGGAAAAATTGACTATTTGAAGAAAATGTAAGATTCCAATCTTCTGTTGCTTCAAAAAATAAGGCGACCAAGCAATATTAAGCCTCGGTTTGATACAATAAACTCATGAAAATCCTGAATCGCAAGTTTAGTCGTGACTATGAAAGCCTTGAGACGGTCGAGGCGGGGATTGTATTGACGGGAGGAGAGGTAAAGTCAATCCGCGATGGGCAATGTCAACTGGATGGAGCATTTGTAAAGATGTTAGGAGACGAGGTCTACCTTATAAACTCCAATATCCCTCCCTATGAATTTGCCAGTGTAATAGATTATGATCCAAAAAGAACGCGGAAATTACTCCTCCACCGCAAGGAAATCTTGCGTCTTCAGATCAAATTAAAACAGGGCGGCAGATTGACTTTAGCCCCTATTTCGTGTTATAATAGAGGCCGCACAATCAAGCTAGAAGTAGCTTTATGTAGACCACGAAAAGAGATAGAAAAGAGAAAGCTTGAAAAAGGACGGGACATCGAACGCAATCAAAAAAGAGAAATGAGGGAATACGAAAAAAGTTAAAAAAACGGTAAACACCAAAATGGGGTTTACCCCATAAATATTTTCAATAATATTTAGTGAAAATATTTATGGGGATGCAAGGCATCGACGAGGAATTTGCACTTTTACAAACGGCGCGGGAGGTATCTATGCCTTGACCCTCGTAGCTCGCAAGAGCGAAGGGGGTCGGAAAATAGAAAAAACAATAACAGCTACCACTTTTAGTGAAGCCGTTGCCCCTCTTAAAGAACTTGCCGCTGAGATGCTTGGTGTAAACCAACGCTCATTTGCACTTGCAACTGTATAAGTTGTAAGAACCCTCTTTAGGAGAGCCTCTTTCCTAAGTTTTTCTCAGTTAAACCAAGGATAAGAGATTAACCAATTGAGATAGAGCGAACCGGCTTTTTCAGTCAGCCGGGGAGTTCGAATAAACCCTTAAACTGGCTTTCCGATGGTTTTTGAATATTTTCAAAATCGGAATAGAGTCAAAAATATTATATCCCTCGCTAAACGTTTATAAGAGTGTTTCCCCGGACCCGGGTCCAATTCCCGGCATCTCCACCGAGTCGAACTCGGCTACGCCACAGATCTTTGGCGTAGACGAGGTCGACGAGACTGTCGAGTTTGACTCGACACCCGATACTTAGTATATTTATTGCATGGACAAAACGTCAGACGTTTTGTTGGTTAAGCGTTACTACGTATATACTCTTCAAAGCTTAAAAGACAGCAAGTTTTATACGGGTTATACTATCGATTTGAAAAAACGACTTGTTGAACATGCAAGTGGATTGGTAATATCTACAAGGTTAAGAAGGCCTTTTCGTCTGATACACTATGAATATTTTATCAATGAACCTGACGCAAAAGCACGTGAAAGATTTCTCAAAAGCGGCTTTGGTCGTGAACAACTGAAGCAATCACTAAAAAGAACACTTACGACTTCATAAAACCCCCCTCCAACATCAACCGTGTTTGACGCGGCGTAACAAGCGCTTGGTTTAGATTGTTAAAATAACTGCTCTTTCCTAAAGATACCTCCTCAACAGTTTTATTATCTTTGGCCAATAATTTTTTGTAATAGGCCCAGCTATATCGACATGAGCATGAGGCATCATGTAATCACGAACTACACCGATATTACCCATCTTATCAGCATGAAGAGGTGTCTTTTTTGAATATCTAAAAAGTGGGTCATGTTCATCTTGCAGATGGTCTATAAGTACCATAGTAGCAGTCAAATCATGTAGCGGAACACCGGTATATTTCAAATCTTTATAGGGGAAATGCGCGGAGTGTCTCGATCGTCCCAAATAAAATCCGCCATAGACTGAATTTATACCCGCGATGGAAAGAAGTTTTTGAAAAGCAAACGAGTTTTTCCCTAATTGTTTTTCTATTTCTCGTAACCCTTTCGGGTCAATTAATACCGAACGTTTTTCCGTACAATCGAGTGGTACCAAAGTGAAAGGAATTTGTTTTTTTTCGGATAATTTCAACAATTTTATGTTTGCGATAGAATCATGGGTCGCATTCGCTTCTTTATGTGACCCCGTATTTCCCTGAGTTGTGAGTGTACCAAGCATCGCAACGCTATGTTGTATTAGCCAACCTAATGCTCTAGTAGCAGTAACTGCTTCGGTTGGAGCGCCCAATGAAAGGAGGGCTACGGGAATATTGCCTTGTTTAAGTGCTCGATAAAGTTCATCTACCGGTTTGGCTGGAGATGCTTCAACCTCCTTGTGTATCGGAAATTCACCATGGATTAATCTTTCAACACTTTGTTGTCCAACTTCATAAGTGACAGGGGAATTTGTTGGCCTGTCTGCTCCGCTATATATTTGTGGGCACGTATCTTCAGATTGTCTTAATTGTTTCCATAAATAAGGAACTTCCTTCGATAGATTGCCCGTTGCCTCTTTTGCCGACCTATTACCGTAGGTGCCAACAAAGGAAAATTGCACTCGCCTATTCATGGCCGCATAAGCACAAAGGGCGAGGACTGCTCCATAACAACAAAACCATTCCATCCCTGAGGTGGTTATATCTAAATCAATATTTTATATGAATTACCGAATATTCGAAGGTATTTTTTTTACTTTCCCGATAAAAATTTCAACAATCCTTGAAAAAAGGAGTAGACAGTTGAAGCACCTCTTACCTCAGGCGGTCTGTCACTATTTTCCGTTCGTCGTTCCTCCGTCCGATTTTCGGGGGGTCGGAATTCATTCATTTGCTTATTTTCTTCGCGTTGTTTTTCTTGAAAATCCTTTCTCTCCTCACGTCGTTGTTCTTCCATCTGTTTTCTTTGTTCCCGTTGTTGTTCTTCACCGTCTTTCTTTTGTTCTCGAAACTGCTCTTCCATACGTTTCCTTTGTTCCCTAAATTGTTCCTCAGACTGTTGTCTTGATTCCTGGGGAGGGAATTGGGAAGAGGGAGGCGCACCACCGCTAGGGCCCCTATTCATAAACTGGTTAGATGGTGGAGGTCCGGATATATTCAGACTCGGCATACCCGACGGGTTACGTTCTTTGGATCCTGAAAATTTTTGACACTCGGTAGGATTTTTTTCACAATAAGCTCGACAACTTGCCTCAGAATTACATCCTCCCGGACCGTTAGTTTCTCCCAAACCTCGTCGTTCGGAGGAATTTTCCCCGGAGTCGCCGGGCGGGCGTTGACATTCATTGGGATGTTCACTACAGTATTTTCGACAGCTTGACTCGGAATCACACCCTCCCGGACCTTTATTTTGTCCACCACGGTCATCCCCTTGATTATTTTGATTGTTTGACCCGGCAAACCTCTTACATTCATCAGGGCTTTTTTCACAATATGATCGACAACTTTGTTCAGAATCACACCCTCCCGGACCGGTATGGCGTATCCCGCCTTCTAATCCCGCCTGTTTTGCAAACCCAGAACATTTTTCTCTATTTGCTTCCTGTTCACAGATAGCTTTACAACTGGTGGGTGAGTCACATCCTAATATTGTTTTTGCCTTTTCAAGAATTCCCTTATCCCCTGGATTTTTTGGTCCTTCCCCCAATCCATTTTTTTGTGCAAATTTTTGACATTTTTCAAAGTTAGTTTCTTGTTCACACGTTGCTCGGCAACTTGCTTCAGAGTCGCACCCAAGATCGCTTTTAGCAGACTGCATGAGGGCTTGTTTTTTTGTATCACCACTTTGTTCTTTATAAAAACCTTTCTTTTTTGCGAAAGCAATACATGCGTCGCCACGAGTAGCATCGTCACAATACGTTCGGCAGGCAGAATAGGAAGCACAGTTACCCAATTCAGCTATAGGAAACGTCACTTGATATTTTTTTGCCTGTTCTTCCGGATTAACTTGAGCATAAATTATATTGTTAAATGATAACCATGTGAAGGCGAGCAAAAAAGTCAACAGTATGGATAAAATATTTTTTTTCATTGGGCAAGTGCGTCAAATGGATTAACGGTACCAAAAGGATTTACTGCTTGCGTCTTTGTATCAAAGGGATTATCGTACTGTTCCTTAAGTAACGTAGTGGGAGCGGGGAGCGGAGTGAGAGCCATCTGGGTAGGATTTGGCGTGTTTGTGGGGAGAAGGAAGGATTCGGCTGAAAAAGCGACGGAAGGGGTTGGGGTGGAGCTTATAACAACAGGTACCGTATTCTTTTTGGGAACCTGGGTGAAAAGTAAAATAGGTGCAGCAAC
>CAYINK010000018.1:0-12622 GCA_964364765.1 uncultured Gammaproteobacteria bacterium | reverse complement strand
CAATCTTTCCATCAATTCCAGTGAAGTGTTTCACTGGAATGGCGTCTCTATTTTCATAAAAATATTTATTTCCTGTCCGCGAAATCAGAGTATATTTTTTAAGCGGACGATCAGAAATGAAATACCGTACGCCAAGTTCACCCCAGCGCGAATCGTTCAATGTAATTCTTGAAGACTCAATCGAGTTGATATGGGAACCCTTTTCACTTTGGGCAAATAATGAGTTCCGCTCAAGTATGTATGCGTACTCCTGACGATAGTCTGATGAAAGTTTATCAAAATAGTGTGCCAACTTTTGTGGTACAAAAGTATTATATCCCTGAACCGTGTCTATTCCTTCAACCATCGACCAGGATGAGGGGATTGTTTCAAATATATTTTTCAGCGCATTAAATGATTGAGATTCCTTGTCTGTTATCACGGCGGGTTCTTTCGAAAATGGTGGGCGGAATAATACATTACCCATATAATTATGAAATCCGGTGTAGGGAACTACATCCGAGGCTGTTTGCACACGGTAATTTTGAGTATTTATAACTCCAGGGAGTGAAGAATTATTTTTTAAAAATAATTTAGCTGGCGCAAAAAAATTATGAAAAAAATTGAGAAGTACTCCTTCGATGATGATAAAAAGTATGAGAGATGTTTGTATATTCTTTATCCATTTTTTATTTATGAATAATGTTGCACTGAATAGTATAAGCGGAACAAAACTCAAGGCAATTAACTTTCCGATTGCCTGGACGGTACTCAAATCAAAAAACAAACTTTCCTGGCCATGTTTTAGTATTTTGTAGCCCTTGATAAATAACGCTGAAAAAATAGGAGAGACAAAAAATAGGACCCCAAACATCAGTAGCGTACTCAAATATCCAAACAAACGAACAATTTTATCTTTTGAAAAGACGCTCAATACTTTCTCATTCTTTGCCAATACAATGAGTATAAAAATATGGATAAGAATAAATATTTGCCCCGGGCCTCTGAAAAAAGGCAGATTGATAAGTCCGAGGGAAAATATGAGCAGAAGTGACAATGTCACTGTAGAAATAACGTTAATTTTTCGCTTGATTATAGTGACGATCAACCCAAGACTCAATACGATTGAAGAAAGGAGCACATTCGTTGGCCCTACTCCCCACTTACTTCCATTTTGCACATACCCCCACACATAGGGAAAGAACAGCTGGACAAACTGCAGAAAATAAATAGGTCCTGTCTCAATATAATCTTTTCTTAAGGTAATACGCGTTGATTCGAAGATAAGAGGAAGAGATAGGAGATAATACCAACTGGTAATCAGTGCAAGAATGAAAAAGTAGAACATTGTTTTCTTGAATGAGTTCTTAAAATAAAATAGGGAAAGGATAAATCCCAATATGTACCCGTACAATACAAACTGAATATGGCCTGATAAGGTGAGTAACAGCCCGAAAAAAAGCGCAATGAAAAATGATTTTTTTGAACCATCTTTTAATTTACTGAGAGAATATGCGAATGCTCCGTAATGTGCAATGACTAAAAATATCGTCGGATTATTCATCCGGAGGAAGAAGCCGCTTCCTGAAAAGAAAAGTATGAGAGTCAAAAGAAGAATATGTTTTTTATCTTTTGAAAATAACCCGAAGAGTTTATAAAAGCCAACTAAAAATAACATGCTGGTTGCGGCTGACCAAAGAGCAAATGAATAGGGGTAGGGTAATGCGAAGAAAAGATTAAATGGGTGTAGATTCCCCATCCCTACGTCAAATAAAAATGGGACTCCAAGAAAAATATGCGGGTTAAAGAGGGGAATTACACCTTTTACCAACCATTTTCCGAGAAATAATTTTTGCGCGAGAAATAATATGATAGTGTCGGTTGAGAGATTGATGAAAAAAAGATAGAAAAAAAATAGGAGAGTAGAAATACCGATAAAAATCCATATCGGTAAGCCAAACAGTCTTTTTTTAATCATCTCGTAAATAAATTAAAATATACTATTTCCCAAAGTGCCTTTATTCCATCAACCCATCCGATCTTTTTTCCTTCAGCATAGGTACGGCCTGCATAGGAAATACCTACCTCATAGATTTTTACTTCTTTAATTTTTGATATTCGGGCGGTAATTTCCGGTTCAAACCCAAACCTTTTGGTATGTAAATGAGGAGCAATCTTTCGAATGATATCACCTCTAAAGACTTTGAACCCCGTCTCCATATCAGTCAAATTAAGATTTGTAAATATATTTGAAAGCATAGTGAGAAACCGGTTGATGATCGAGTGCCAGAAGTAAAGAACACGATGAGGTCGGTCGGAAATAAATCGTGAACCGTAAACAACATCAGCGTCATTTTTCAAAAACGGCTCAAGGAGGAAGGGATAGTCTGAAGGGTCATATTCAAGATCTGCGTCCTGAACCAGTACAATGTCACCCGTAGACTTTAAGAACCCATCTCGCAATGCCGCTCCCTTCCCCTCATTCTTTTTCTTCTCTATAAATATAGCTTTTGTTTCTTGTTTATTTAATTTTATGAACTTTATAACTTTATAAACTTGATGAACTGTGTCGTCCGTGCTCCCATCATCTACCACTATTATTTCTTTCGCAAGACCTGAGGAGTTTGAAGATAAAACTTTTTCAATTGTTTGCCCAATAAGCTTCTCCTCATTGTAGACTGGTATGATAATCGATATTGTTTTGAAGGCCATGGCACTATTATAGCAATTTTATGTCCTGAAGTATCGCGTCTGCGTGGTTAAGAACGTCGACTTTATCGTATATTTTTCGTATTTCGCCAGTCGGATCGATGAGAAATGTTTTGCGTAAAATTCCTTCAAATGTTTTTCCCAAGAATTTATTTCCACCCCAAACGCCGTATGCTTTGATCGTCTCTTTTGATTCATCACTCAAAAGGGGAAAAGTAAGATGATACTTTTCAGCAAATTTTTTATGTGAAGCGACTGAATCTTTCGAAATTCCTAAAATGATTATGTTTTTATCTTTATATTGTTTGGATTTGTCTCGAAAGCCACATGCTTCTTTAGTGCATCCCGGGGTATCGTCGTGGGGATAAAAATAGACTAGAACCCACCGTCCTATATAATCTGCCAAGTTATGTATTTTATTGTTTTGATCAGGTAAAGAAAAATTGAGGACTTTCATTTATTATCTTTCCCATCCATGTGGATGTAATTTATACCATATGACCAATGATTTGACGCTGTCTTCTATTGTTCGTTTCGGCTCCCATCCGAGTACTTCTTTTGCTTTTGTAATATTTGCAATTTTTTTGGCATCATCTCCTTCACGCGGAGCGGATTTCCCGATATTAAATGTAACACCCGTAATCTCTTTAACTTTGCTGACAATTTCCAGAACTGAGTTTCCGGTCTCGGTCCCAAGATTGATGATATTATTTGCACCTCCCGCAAAAAGGTGTTCAAGCCCTTTCAGGTGCGCTTCGTTTAAATCAACTACATTCACATAATCACGTATAGGTGTCTTGTCTGGTGTATCAACTTCGGGACAGGTCAGATTAAAAGGCTCAATTCCCAGCGCCCCGCGGACCGCGTTTTGCATGAGTAAGCTCGAAGGTTTTTTTGAATCTCCGATGAGTCCGTCGTCACTTGCGCCACATACATTAAAATACCGTAAGATCATATACTTTAACCCCTTGAGACGTCCATACCATGCAATCGTTTCTTCCACCATTTTTTTTGATGCCCCATAAGGGGTAGTAGGTGATAAAGGATGTTTTTCATCTATCGGCATATATTGCGCCTCACCGTACACAGCACAGGTTGAGGAAAAAACAATATTTTTTACCCCTGCGTCAGTCATGGCGGTAAGTAAAGCGTTTGTGCTACCAACATTATTTGAAAAATATTTTCCAGGATTCTTCATGGACTCATCCACCAGACATGAAGCTGCATAGTGAACAACCGCCTCAATTCCGGGTTCTTTTTGAAATACAGAAGATGAGTTCAACAGGTCTGATTCATAAAATCTGAATTTATCACCAAATTTCTCTTTTAGTATGTCAAGCGGTCCCCGGTACCCCGTGCATAAATTATCTAACGCAACCACCTCATATCCATTTTGGAGAAATAAATACGCGGCAACGGAACCAATATACCCTCCGGCCCCGGTAACTAAGATTTTATGTGACATAGAATAAGTATAAGCCTAAATTCAAATTTTTAAACTCAAAATTCAATTTAAATTTAAATTTCAAATTTTGAATTTAATTTGAGTTTTGATTTTTTATTTTTGAGTTTGTGCAAAGGGTGCCAATGCAACCTTCCCTCCGCAATGATGATACCAAGGAATACAAGGAGTGTACCTGCATAGAAATAAAGGGTGGGGTATTCTTGAAGGAGGGGAATGGCCAGAAGTACCGCGATGACTGGATCAATATAGGTAAAAATGCCCACTTCTTGAGCTTCCAATTTTGATATTCCGTAGTTGTATAACGTATAGGCGATTGCAGATGAGAAAACTACCCCGAAGATAATACCAACCCATCCGCGGGAATCAAGAAGGGCAAATGACCACTGTTGTAGCTCGAGATACATGAGGGGGAAGAAATTAAGAGCGCCGAAAAGAAAACTAATAAAGGTAACTTGATACACATTCACTTCCTTGAGTATCTTCTTAAATATCAGGGTGTTCATGACCGCGCCAAAAGTCGCAATCACCAAAAATAAATTTCCTTCAATTGCGGTCTCCTTTGCGGATATTGACATACTTCCGTTCATAAATAGAGGTGAAAGTATGATGATGAGAACTCCGATAAATGACATAAGTATGCCGAAAAATACTTTTTTGTGCGGTTTCTCATGAAGTAAAAAAATGGAGAGAAGAAAAAGAAAGATTGGTTGAGCGGATCCTATGATGGGCGCATTGATACTCGGGGTCTTGGGAAGGGCGAGAAAGAAGAAACCGATATTTATGGTTATGGCGAAAAATGCTCCGACTAATATACGGGTGAGTTGGCGCCTACTTAATTTTTGCCAATGCTGAAATGCGATGTGAATAAAGAGCAGGGCCGCAAAAAAGAAGCGAATAAATGCCAAAGTAAACGGGGGAATATTTTGCAGGGCAAATTTAAAAACAGGAGCGGCGGCACCCCAGATGAGATTGGCGATGATGAGGGCAAGCACGGGATTCATGATTTTTTCTTATGCATATATACAATCAACTCACCGATGATACCGGTCATCATAACCTGAATACCTACGATGATGAGAAGTATCCCCAACTGCAACAGAGGTCTTCGATATAACGGCATGTCAAAAAAAATTCGTTCGATGGCAAGATAGAAAGTAATGATGAACCCCGTTCCAAAAAAGATCATTCCCCATGCGCCGAAAAAATGGAGGGGCTTTTCCGCAAAACGGTATAAAAAATGTGCAGTAACAGTATCAAAAATACCGGTGAATAATTTGCTGATTCCGAATTTTGACTTGCCAAATCTACGAGCTCGGTTGTGAACCGGTATTTCAGTCACTTTAAATCCTTTGTAGTGAGCGGCAAGGGGAAAAAACCGGAAGCTGTTGCCGTACAGCACCACCTCATCCAATACCTCTTTTCTAAATCCCTTAAACCCACAATTGATATCAGTGAAAGGTGAGCGGAGAAAAATATTTAAAAATATTTTGGCAATCCGAGAATACGTTTTGATAATAATATTATCTTTACGGTCTACCCTTACCCCGTTTACAAAATCATACCCCTCCTTCATTTTTGCAATAAATGCAGGGAAGTCATGGGGGTCATCTTGAAGATCGGCATCCATGAAAATAATTATGTCACCTTTTGCATGCCTTAATCCCGTCTGAAGAGCCTCTCCCTTACCAAATATCTTGCGATGGATAAAAAGTTGAACATGTTTGTCACCCAGTAAAATATTTTCAATCTCAACCTTACTGCTATCATCTGACCCATCATCTATGAATATGATTTCATACTCATATTTATGAGACACCAAAACCGTTGAGAGCTCCTTATGTAATAACGATATGTTTTTTTCTTCATTGTAAAAAGGAATAATGATGGAAATCATATTTTTTTATATACCTCTATATTTTCATTTTTATAAATAAATCTATATCTTTTATCTTTTTGTAATCTCTCATATACAGGAATAAGGGTATCCTTCTCAGGATAATTATATATTTCATCCACATTTAAAACAACATAGTCGGCAAGATAGTAATCTTGAGAAAAATTATAGAAATATCTGCGGGAAGCAAAAAGGGGGGCCATATGTCCGGTTACCGATATTTTTAACTGTTTATTCTTCAAAAGATTTTTCCAAAAAGCGGCGTCTGTCCTCTCTTTTTGTGGATAGAGAAAGGGGTGTACATCACGAGACATCGAATAGGGAAGCGGGCCGATAAAATAAGAAAAGAGAAGGGAAAAGAGAAGAATGATTACTGAAATAATTTTTAATTTTTGACTTGAAAACCTACGCGCTCCATAAATTGCCGAAATAAACACAAACGGTTGTATGACTGAAGTGTAATGAAATACAATATTGCGCATATTCCAATTGTTGGAAAGCAGATTTATCCCAAACTCGGGAAGTGCAATGAGCAGATGAAGGGGGGAAAGAAGAGATAAAAATGCGGTAGGCCCCAACAGAAAAAATAAATACCGGAGTGTATCTATGTGAAAAAATGATTTCCAGAAATCCGCATAATAATTAAGGGCAAAATGATTGCTCCCGCGGAAATAGGGAATGATGATGAGCATGGATGCGGCGAACCAAGTAATGCTAGCGAAAATAATGAGTAATGAGTATCGAAAGTTTGTACTATTATGGTGATTTTTATAAAGAATATATATGCCAATAAATAAGGTAGTAAGTGCCACTTGTTCCTTGGCAAAAATGGAAAGAATAAAAAAAAGAAAACTCAGGCGGTATCTTTTGACCAGCCAAAAATAAAACATGAACAAAAGAGTGGTCGTTGCGAGTGTGACTGCGTGGAACTCAAATATATTTGCCCTCTGCATGGGGGAATAGAGGAGATATGCGGTCACAAATACCAGTCCGATGAGATTCTTTTTTTTCTCTTTTTCAAATACTTTTTTGGCAATCAAAAAAATCGCCCACGCACCAAGGGCTAGTATAATGGTTTGAATAACAAGAAGTGTCTCAGGTCCCGAATATATAAAATAAAAAGGCGCCATGAAAGCTAGGAGTATATCGTTGTGAATTGCCATGCGCTTGATTTGATCGGACCCGAAGGGATTGGTCAGCTCGAGAAATCGGCTCATGTCAAGTTTTCTTATGGATTGGTAGGTGTTATAAACCGTCTGGTGCATGATGCCCAGATCAAAGTACGACGCATATAACGTCCGGTAACGAAGGATGGTGAAGAAAGAGAAATAGCCGATGTACAACAAGATCATGGCCGAAAGAAGGATTTTTATTTTATGTGTCAATAATAATTTTTTCATTCTACTTATTCCCTGAGTGGAACTTCTCATGCACTTCCTTTAAACGTGCATTGGTCACATGAGTGTAAATTTGAGTTGTTGCGATGTTTTTATGCCCCAACATCTCCTGCACTGACCGCAAATCAGCTCCATGAGACAGCAAATCGGTTGCAAAACTGTGACGAAGGGCATGTGGCCCTATTTTATCTAAAATTCCTGCTTTTTTCCTGTATTTATCAACCAGACGTTCAATAGACCGCACGGACAGTCTATTTTTTTTAACTGTCAATCCTTCTTCGCCGGTTGGACCCGAATAGCGAATAAAAAGAGGAGAGAATGAGTCTTTTCGGACCTGTAAATATTTCTGAAGCCATTCTTTGGCGTTTGCGGACAAAAATACCACCCGCATCTTACCTCCTTTTCCCATCACTCCGAACTCACTCGTCTCAAGGTTTACTTTTTCACGATCTAAAGCGGCCAGCTCCGATACCCGCAAGCCTGTTGAAAAGAGAACTTCAAGGATGGTGCGGTCACGGATGCCCGGCTCATCGGTCGTATCCACACTGCGAAATAAACGTTCCAAGTCGTTTTCAGATAAAAATTTAATGTTGCGGTCTCGCAATTTGCCAAGCTCAATCATATCGGGGGAGAGTACGGGAAGTTTTTGCTTTATGAGATATCTGAAGAAAGAACGAAGCGCGACGAGAAAATAATTTTGAGTTTGCCTTTTGAGAGGGCCTTTTGAAATATTTTTATAGTTATGGGAAAGATAGAGACGGAAGTTGCGGACGATGTTTTCATCTATTTTTTCAACTTCGAAATCGTCAGTCTTTGTTTGGGTAAATAACCATGTTTGAAAGAACAGGAGATAATAGCCATACATTTTCACCGTTTTGAGGGAGAGATTGCGATCGAGCTCGCTGTATTCCAAAAAACGGAGTAACGCTTCCTTAATTCCCATAGCTTGTCATTCCCGCGAAGGCGGGAATCTATATAATTAACCTTTATATTAAACGACGTTGAGGAAAAAAACAAGAAGGGTGTTTATACCGGAAAAATGGTTGATTTTTTCGGTGCCGGGGAGAGGACTTGAACCTCCACGCCTTACGGCACAGGTTCCTAAAACCTGCGTGTATGCCATTTCACCACCCCGGCGCTTGGAGGATTTTGACAGAATAATTATACCATTATAATCCTGCCAAAAGGTCGCTTTCCGGGAATTTGAGATTTGATAAAGTAGTCCTTGCAAGTTGAAAATGTTCCTGGTTGGGAAAATTCTTATATATTTTTCTGGCCCTCTCCAACCGCTCTATTATCTTCTTCCAATCTTTTTCCTGTGATACGTGCGCTTTCATTGCATTGATCTTAGTTTCGTAAAAATTTTTGATGTCAATGATGGCTCTTTTTTCAATGCCCAAACCTCCCTCGTGGTCAAAAAAAGCAACTACTTCTTGGGGAAGACCGAAATAATATATTTTGGGTGTATGAATTTTCCCCGCGTCATAGAGTTTGATAACTGCCTTTGTCACCGCTATGTGGTCTAGATGGAGAGATATGCCGTTGCGCTCGTAGACTATGATGACGTCGGGTTTAAACATCAGAACTTCTTCCAAAATGAAATGCTGTAATAAGGGAATCTGATGCTCGCTCAGTGATCCGTCATAAAAATCGAGGAGTCGGGAATGACTTACCCCCATGATGGAAAAAGCATTCTTTAGTTCCTTTTTCCGGTGTTCGCCAAGGGTTGTCTCAATAGGTAGTCCCGCCGAAAGACCTGCCTGCCCTGAGGTCGCAGTAAGGATATGAACATAATGACCAGCTTGCACATATTTTGCAAACGTCCCACCAGGACCGAAAGTATCATCATCGGGGTGAGCAAATATTCCCATGATTTTTCTTTTTTTCATAGAAAATTATTCTATCAAATTTACTTATAATGTAATACTGATTTTATATAAGTTTAAATCCTTGCCGCCCAAATCATATTTATATCTTTCTTTTCCGCGCAAAAAATCGTGCACCTTTAAGCCCTTTTCAATATTTCTCTTAATGAGAAGTGCGTGAAGCATCAGTCCGTTACTATAATATTTATAAGCAGGGTCATATCCTGAGTTGTAAAGCATAGCTGTTGTTTCATTCTCAAAGAATAATATTGCCGCCGAGTAATTATTTTCTATTTTTAATGTGGCGATAGACATCGGCCAATCTTCTTTCGGAACTATTGCCAAATCATGAAAAAACTTTTCCATTTCCGATGACATAAAGGTCACCTTATTGGTATTTGAAAGCTTATGAAGTTTAATAAACTCTAAAAATAATTTTTCATTATTTGCGGGGCCAACTTCAAACTCATAGGGGATCGTCTCAAGACGGCGGAGTTTGCGTTTTAATTCTTTCCTCTCAACCCGCTCAAGAGTTTGCAAATAGGAATCCCACGTGGGTGGAAGTTGGACAATGGGGGCAACTTCTTGGTGGACGATTGACGCATTTTTTTGTGATTTAAAAAAGGAATAAAGATGACTATCATCGAGAACATAGTCTAATACAATTTCTTGACAACCAATCTCTTTTGCTTTTTGCACTAGTAAAATAGGGTCAATGTCCGCATCTCCATAATCGGAAAGTTCCTCTTTTTCCAACACTTTTCTCATACCTAAAAAAATAAGCGACGGCCCTTGCTTTTCAAAAGGAAAAATAATATCTACCGGATAATCTTTCTTAATAAAATTATCGGCAAACGTTTGCAGAAACCAAGGGGTTTGAAAGGGGGATGAGTATGTCATAAATTTGGTGCGGAGAAGGAGGGAGTCGAACCCTCGATAGACTTTCGTCTATATACGCTTTCCAGGCGTACGCACTAGGCCACTATGCGACTTCTCCTAAAATTATATCTTTCCAAGTATAACAAATTAACCCCGGAATGATTTATATCCCTATAACCAATAATATGATATTTCCTCTGGATGAGTGCTATAATATGCTCTATATTAAATATCTATCTAATTAATGAAAACACCAATATTTCCTAATAGAGCTGAACAGTTTTATTCAAGAGGCGATTATTTTCTTGGGCGAAATCCTATTTTTAATCCTTTTCTTTTACTTGAACATCCGACTGCTTTACAAAAATTATATAAAAAGCATCCGTTATTAAATTACGGAATGAGCTACCCTAATGATTTACCTTCTGAAGAAAAATCGATGAAACCCGATGACAGATTTTCTTCACAAGTGCGATTGCTATTAAACACGGTACATAAATTGGGAAATGTGAACGGAGGCCATCTTTTGGAAGTGGGATCCGGTACGGGATGCGGGGCTTATTTAGTAGATAATACTTATCATCCTGCCAGTTTAAACGGGGTAGATTATTCCCCGGTCCAAGTTGCACGTGCAAAAAAATTAAACAGAAAAAAGAATAATATACATTTTCATGAATTAAGTGCTGCCGATATTGCCCGTCAGTTTGGTCCTGAGCAATTTGATGGAATATATTCCGTTGAAATGGTCCAACATCTTGATCAAAAAACATTGCAAAGATTTTTTGAAGGTGCCTTTACAGCTCTGAAATCAGAAAAAAAGCTTTCTTTTTGTTCTTTTTTTAGTCAAAATGCTGAAGGACAAGCTGAGTTGCGAAAAGTGTTCCCAACCGTCGATCTCGGCCTTGATTTTATGCATAATATCGAAGATATAAAACAAATGTTAGAGCAAACAGGTTTTAAAGATATTCAGACAAATTCAATTGGTGAATATGTTTGGGACCAACTCATAAGATGGTGCAATCAAATCGCGCCTGAACAAACTTGGTCTAATGCATATCTGAAAGTCTTTCCAGGTCTTCTGGATTACTATATCGTAACAGGAACAAAAGAATAAAAGCGCTTGCAAACTTAAAAATTAATGGTATACCTATACATAGATAAAATGAGGGGAGCTTATGGGAGAAATAACGTTTCCGTATCCAAGTCAGCAAAACAAAAGTAAGAAAACAAAGCAAACCATTGTTGTTGGCATGGTGGTTTTGGTGGCTGTCCTTATAGGACTTCTGCTTTTTATTCAACAATCAAAAAAAACAAATGAAAATAAGCCAATCGTCGTTGAGAAGACAGAACCGTCTCCCACAGAAAAACCAAAGATAGACAAAGCAACGGTAAAAATCCAAGTATTAAACGGTACGGGTACTCCCGGTCAAGCAGGTCTAGCAGTAAAAGCACTTGAGGATGCAGGATACAGCACCGATAATATTAAATCAAGTAACGCGGAAAAATATGACAACTTGACTACCAGAATCACCGCTCGAGCCGATTATGAAGAAATAGTAAACGACATAAAAGATGTATTAAAACCAGCATTTGATGAGGTCACCATAGACTCGTCAAATCTTGATGCGGATAGCGAGTTTGACATAGTGGTAGTTACGGGTGGTAAAATATTAGAGACAGAAAGTCCAACTCCAAGCCCCACAACAGCTCCAGATTCTACTCCTAGCCCAACTCCTAGTTCAACGCCAAGTCCCACCCCGACCCCGTAAAGCTTCCAATATACTTACACAAATCAAATAATAACTTGATTATAATAAATGAATGATGGCTGTACTTAAAAAAAGTTCGGAATTGACGGGATATGAGTTAAGCCAAATACAATCCGCAATACTGAGGGAGTTTAAGCTGCCGTTTCGAATTGAAGATCAATCTCCTGACAGATTATTCTTTCTTCTCAAAGAACAAGATAAAATACTTGCTATGGGTGCTTTATGGGAAGTTAAACCAGTGATTTTTGACGGAGAACAGTTTTCCTTTTTTGGTATTTTGAACGTAGTGGCAAATGAAAAAGGAAAAGGATACGGGAGGCAAGTTGTTGAAACGATGAGAAAATATGCAATCGAGCATGATAAAACAACATTTGGATTTTGCATGCCAAAAAATAAAGGATTTTATGAAAAATGCGGGTTTCAAATAGAGGAAAAATCAACGCAACGATTTGTGTATACAAAAGATGGGGAAAGAATTACAAATAAAGACGGACAAATTATTTTTTATCAAGAATCTTCAGATAATTTCATGAAAAAAGTTCTTGCTCAACCGGAAAAAGAAGTGTCAATCCCAACTGAGAAACTTTGGTAAATACTGCTATAATTTAACTATAAACAACCCACGAGCTTACGCTCGGGGTTTTGATTAGAGATCAAGCAAAGCT
>CAYINK010000017.1:0-12716 GCA_964364765.1 uncultured Gammaproteobacteria bacterium | reverse complement strand
GTGGTCATCGGCGATATTTCAAGTAAGCGGGGAAAGATTTTGGGAACTGATAAAAGAGGACGCGCAACCATCATAAAAGCATATGTCCCCTTGGCTGAACTATCAGGTTATGTCACAGCGCTACGATCCCTCACCGAAGGACGCGGCGTTTCCTATATGGAACCATCTCATTACGAAAATGTGCCCGCAAATGTCCTGAAGGTCTTGACTGAAAAGAAATAATTTACCCGCTCTCACTGGCTAGTGTAGAGACGGGGCATGCCCCGTCTCTACTTCATATATTGATATAATAAGATCACATGTTCAAAAAGATCCTTTCATCTTTCAAATGGGATAATATTGCCAAGCTTTCCCTCATTTATTTTTTTTCCGCGTTCTATTTATATCTTCCGTTTGTCACTCTCTACTATCAACATCGTGGGTTAAGTTTGTTACAGATAAGTTCTTTGCAGAGTATCATTATTGGTATAACGTTTTTTACCAATATCCCAACCGGTATCTTTGCGGATAAAATTGGAAGAAAGATTTCGATTATTCTTTCAATTGGCCTACAATTACTGGGTGAAATTTTATTCTTTTTTGCCCGATCATATCCTGAATTTGTTTTAATCGCCATTATTGCCGGTATCGGATTTTCCTTTACCATCGGTACCGTGTCAGCTCTTACTTTTGAGACATTAAAAGAAGAGGGAAAAGAGGGGAATATGGGGAAAGCAACCGGTTCCCGCATGGCGACCGAGTCACTTGCTCGTATCATCGCCCCATTTTTAGGTGGATTGTTGATCGCTCCTTTTATCGTGGACCGATTTATGCTTCTCATTGTTCTAACGATAATTGCCGTTAGTATAGCTTTTATACTTACCTTCACACTCAAAGAACCCAAAAATAAAACAAGTGCGCAAAAAAAACCTGTTCAGCTTTTTTTGGATGGGCTTAAATTATTAAAATCAAACACCTCACTTCAGCGCATTGTTCTTCTATCTCTTTTTACCAACCCTCTCATTTCCTACCTTTTTATCCTTTATCAACCATATTTTGTCAAATCTGGTGTTGCGCCTTTGATGTTTGGATTGACATTGTCAACAGGGGCTGTTTTTTCCTTGCTTGGCAATAAATTTGCCTACAAATTTGAAAAGATTTTTGGAATCGGGAAGGGGATTTTTTTAGCAACCCTTTTTCCTGCCATAATATATTTATCCATGACGTTCACTTATCATCCTTTTTGGTCATTTATATTAGTCTGCTTGATATATCTTCCCCTGGGACTTCAAGATCCTTTATTTACCGATTATCAAAATCAACATATAAGCGACGATAACCGTGCCACGATGATATCGTTGATAAGTATGTTGAATAATATTTATATTGCAACGATGGGGCTCGTCATAGGTTTCCTTGCTGATAAATCCCTCAATCTAGCTTTTTTATGTATTGGAGGGGTAATTCTCTTAGCTTCTTTTATGTTTAAAATAGATGAGTCTCATGTACAAAAAATAATGGTGAAATAGAGATATTTCCATAAAATTGAAATGAAGTCAGACTTCCTATTCAAAAAAAGATTTCGCATACCCACAACGAGGCTTCAAAGTTGGGACTATTCATCTTCTGGCTATTATTTTGTGACGATATGTACACATCAGAAGAAAGAGTATTTTGGAAAGATACATAACAGAAGGATGGAATTATCGGAAATGGGTAAAATTGCGCAATCCTATTGGAAAGAAATTCCAAAACACTTTCCTTTTGTAGCATTGGATGAATTTGTAATAATGCCAAATCATGTGCATGGAATTGTAATAATCACAAATAAAAAATGTAATATAAATAACGGTCGAATATTACATACATGTAGAGACGGGGCATGCCCCGTCTCTACGCATAAAACAAACGTATTGGGTAATGTAATTGGATCGTTTAAATCTGCGGTTACAAAATACGCAACAATAAATTCCATCCCCTTTCACTGGCAATCCCGCTACTACGACCACATTATCCGTACCGAACATGAACTTCACTCAATCCGTGAATATATTCGTTACAATCCGCTTAAATGGGAAGAGGACGAAGAAAATCCTGCAAATGTAATAAATTGATATAATCAGCTTTATGGAATACAAAACAAAAACTAATCTTATTCTTCCTTTTAAAGAAATATGGCTCGTCAGCAATGGGGGAAGAACAAAAGAGACAAACAATCACAATAGACCCCTTGAGATGGGACCACAAAATCAATTATATGCGTATGACTTTAGAATGGATAATAATGAAAAAGAAAAAATTCTGACAGATTACCCCGTATTTGGTAAAGAGGTATTGGCTCCAGGTGATGGAGTTATTATTCAGATTATCGATGGGTCAATTGATATTGAGATAGGAGAACGTGATAGAAGCGTAGGGGTTGGAAATGCAGTAATAATTAATCATGAGAATGGAGAATATAGCCTCCTATGTCATTTTAAACACAGCTCAATAAAAGTAAAAGTCGGTGATAGGGTAGGACAAGGAGATGTTTTAGGTTTATGTGGCAATACAGGAAACACATTTCAACCTCACATTCATTTCAACCTACAAGATGGACCATACATGCATAAATCCAAAGCTTTACCCGCTCAATTTGCAAAAATAATGGTAGATGGACAAGAAAAAATCTGCTTTGAACCCATAAGGGGTCAGTATGTATCTAATCCAACAGTCTAATTGAACTTCTTCTTGACAAAGTAAACAATTGTTTACTATACTGTGAACAATCGTTTACCTTTAATATAATTTAATAAAAAAATACCTATGGGAAACATTGATCGACTTGGGGTTATAAAAAAATTCTTCCGTAAACATCACCGCCTCCCCTCTTATTCGGAGATGTTGCACCTTTTTGGTATTTCCTCGAAAAATGCAATATTTAAAATTATTAATAAATGGATTGAGGAAGGATTTTTTAAGAAGGAAGGACATAAGCTTGCTCCTACCACCAAGTTCTTTGCTATTCCCCTATTGGGAAACATCAGGGCCGGCTTTCCCATCCTTGCCGAGGAAAACCGCGACTATGTATCGCTTGATGACTACCTCATCGAGGATCCGCAATCTTCTTTTTTACTCAAAGTAAGTGGAGATTCCCTCGAAGGGATTGGAATATTTGAAGGAGACATCGTCATCATCCAGCGCAAAAAGGAAGCAAGCATCGGCTCAGTCGTACTGGCCCAAATTGATAAAGAGTGGACTTTGAAAATACTGAGAAAAGACCGCATTCAAAGACTTAACTATCTCTCAGCCGCAAATCCCAAGTATCCGTCTTTTTATCCGAAAGAGGAGTTACAGATATTCGGCATCGTGAAGGCGGTTGTGAGGAAATTCAATTAACGGATTAATAAATTAACAAATTAAAAAATTAATGAATCCGTTAACTCGTTAACCCGTTAATTCGTTAATTAATCGCGTATGCTCTCTATTTGTTCCTGGCCTGAAACCATACTTCATATCGACGGCGATGCATTTTTTGCATCAGTTGCACAGGCCGTTAATCCAAAGTTAAAAGGTAAGCCTGTAGTCACGGGTCATGAGAGAGGCATTGCCACCGCCATATCCTATGAAGCAAAAAAATACGGAATCACCCGAGGTATGCGATTTTTTGAAATACGAAAATTGTGCCCGGAATGCGCTTTTATTGAGTCTGACTATGAGCTCTATGCCCTTTTTTCTCACCGCATGTTTGAGATACTGCGTCAATTCAGTTTTGAGATTGAAGAATACTCAATAGATGAGGGATTCATGGGTCTAAAAGGACTGCGCCGACCGCTCAATATGAGCTATGAACAGATGGGTAAAAAGATCAAAGATACGATTGAATCAAATCTTGGTATCACGGTATCGATTGGTATATCTCTAACGAAATCACTTGCCAAAATCGCCTCTAACTTTCGTAAACCCTCGGGACTTACCGTGATTGATGGACGGAGTATTGAGACATTCCTAAAACAAGTTCCTATAAAAGATGTCTGGGGTATCGGTGAACAAACATCCTCCTACCTGAAAAAATTAAATATACACACTGCTTATCAATTTGTCATGTTGTCCGAAGATTTTATCCATAAAAATCTCAGTAAGCCTTTTTTTGAGATCTGGCAGGAGTTGCGGGGGAAGAAAATATTTGAATTGAGTCTGGAGAAAAAAACTACTTATCAATCCATCTCAAAGACTCAGACATTCCATCCACCCACCAATGATAAGGATATTCTGCGATCACGACTTCTCCAACATGTTGAAGAGGCCTTTACGAAAGCCCGTAATTTTCATTATCGAGTAGGAAAGCTTTCTCTCTTTTTAAAAACGCAGGAATTTATGTATCACTCAATCGATCTGAAGTTGCAAAGCAAAACATCTTACCCCTATCTCGTGAGAAAGCAATTGGAAGACGGATTCGAACATATCTATCATAAGGGCGTGCCCTACCGCACTACCGGATGCACCATAACTGATTTGGAACAAAACACAGCCACCCAACAAACCCTTTTTCAAAATGACAAATTAGAGGAACGAATGAAAAAAATATACCCATTCATCGATGCGAAAAAAGTCGACTTTGGTTCCTATCTATTTGATAGAATGATAATATAAAGACTATGGCACAAGATGTACGATATTTAACATTTGGTGAGTTTTAATACATTATGGTTCTAAATTTATCTAATAAACAACTTATAAAGAAATATAAAGAGGTTTTTCTTGAGTATGAATCAGAAACCGCATTTGGTAATTTTTGCGCTAGAACATTAACAAGACTTCTTTTTTTAGAAAAAGATTTAACAGAAAGAGAATATAAAATAATAATTCAATCTACGAATGTTTTACATATAAATAAATCAGCATGAAAGAAATTTCAATTCCACAAATTTTAAATGTTGGAGAATACTATACTAATGACCAAATAAAATATGCTTTCGAAGTGGCTAATTTAGGAGGTATACGCCCAAAATTAAAAAATGGAAACCTTGATTTTATTGTTCTTATTACTTCTGTCGAAAAAAATAAAAAGATCATAAGAAACCCATATGCTGATAAAATTGAGGGTGATATTTTGACTTATACAGGTGCAGGACTAAAAGGGAATCAAGAAATTTCTGGAGTAAATAAGAGGCTTTTAGAGCAAATTAAAAAACCTATTCCAATTTTAGGATTTTTAAAAGAGGGAGTTAATCAATATAAATTCATTGGATTTTTATTTCTATTAAGACATTATCTAGATTATCAAATTGACAATCAAGGAAACTTAAGGTCAGTTTTTCTTTTTGAATTCCAAATTTTTTCTGATATCCCTTCGTTAAAAATCAATGATTTTATTGATCCTTTTTTACCTCTATATAGTCAATTCAAAAAAGCAATATTGCCTGAAGATATAATTATCGACTCTTTGCTGACAGGTAAAAAAGAAGGTGAATTAATTTCACCAAAATTTGATGAAGAAACGCTGAAAAGTATTGAAAGCTTGAAAAAGAATTTATTAACGATAAATCCTTATGAATTTGAAATATTGATGGCAAAGCTTATCGAACACACGGGTTTTACTGAAGTTAAAATTACAAAAAAAAGTGGAGATGATGGTATTGATGTTAATGCTTTTTTAAAGCATAAATTTAGCTTTGATTTGAATTATCAATTTCAAGTCAAAAGATGGAAACATTCAGTTGGAAGAAAAGAAGTAGCTAATTTAAGAGGAAGTTTGGGATTTAATAATTTTGGTGTTATTATTTCAACAAGTCATTTTACCTCAAGTGCAATTAATGAAGCTCGAGGAAGTGGCAAAGCTCCAATAAATTTAGTTGGAATACAAGACCTTTTCCAAATAATTAATGAGACAGCATTTAAAGTATAAAATACTATATTGAAGCCTTATAAAATTGGAATTTTAGTTTGGATTCCCGCCTGCGCGGGAATGACGAAGGAATTAATTTCTTAATAATTTCGTCAACGAACAAACTTCGTGTTCATGCTTCTTTGCACTGCAATACGTCCTTCCATACTCAATCGTGCGGTAGGTGAAGGTAAACCATTCTTTTTTTGGTAACAATCTCATCAAATCCTGTTCAATTTTGACCGGATCGGTATGTTTGGTGAGCCCCCATAGTTTCGTGAGCCGTATGACGTGAGTATCCACCGCAATCCCTTCGACGATACCGTAGGCATTACCGAGGACCACATTTGCCGTCTTGCGAGCAACTCCTTTCAGGATTAATAATTCCTCCATCGTGCGAGGAATTTCCCCGCGAAATTGTTTTTTGATGATCTTTGCGGTTGCAAGAATATTTTTTGCTTTATTACGATAAAAACCGGTGGAGTGGATATCTTTTTCAAACTCAGCCGGTAATGCGTTTACATAATCATCCAGCGTTTTATATTTTTTAAATAATTTCTCCGTCACTTTGTTCACCATCTTGTCAGTACACTGGGCGGATAGGATGACGGAAACAAGAAGTTCCCAATTATTACTATAATTCAAAACCATCTTTGCATGAGGAAAGAGTTTTTTGAGTTCCATGAGGATAATTTGTACGCGCTTTTTTATTGATATCATAGAAACGAATATGTCTGTCATCCCGACGTTCTCTTGTCATTCCCGCGAACCTGCCTGCCGGCAGGCAGGGGCGGGGAATCCAGACTAAGAATTACTAATTCTATACATTCTTGATTTATATTCAATTAATCCCTCTTTAATCATACCTTGAAGTATGCTTTTAACTTTGCCATGCTCTTTTTTTATTATTTCGACTAATTCTTTTTCTTTAAATGATTTTTTTAACAATATTCGTAATATCTCCCCCCTCACCTGCCTATCCGATCCTTCAAACTTAGATTGAATTGAATAATACTTGCTCTTCTTATTTGGATTGTCTACCGTTTTACCCAAATGCGCCCCATAATCCATAAGAGCCCAATACCACTCTCGGGGATTATTATGATCAAGTGTTTGTTCCACAAGAGGAAATATCTCTCTATCATCCACCTTCGACTTTCTATCTTCAAAAAAGAGATGGATAAACACTCTCCGTATATTTGTTTCAATAAAAACCAACGGTTTATTGAAAGCAAATGCTACGATCGATGCCGCAGTTGCCTCCCCTATTCCGGGAAAGGTGTCAAGGATGGCGGGATCATCAGGAAGTTTTCCTTTATACTGGGTGATGACAATCTCCGCTATTTTTTTTAAATATAATGCTCGTCTGTTATACCCCATCCCCTGCCATACCTGAAGAATGTCTTTTGTTGATGCCGTAGCAAGTTCCTTAAAATTTGAAAATTGATCAATGAAAATTGGAAATTTAACCATCACACGAGCCACTTGTGTCTGCTGGAGCATAACCTCAGATACGAGGATGTGGTAAGGGTCAGTCGTATTTCTCCAGGGAAAATCCCGCCGCAAAAATTTCATTTTAACCACTCGATATAGTCACAACCGGTAGCTACCCGATTTTCTTTATCCCAACCTGAGGTTGAGCATTTTTTCATCTTTTTGCCACTAGCTGTCTCCATTTTTACCAGTTTACTTCCACATTTGGGGCAGTCCTCGTCAAGTTGCTCCACGAGCGGTTGTATCCATGCAAAATAATCACATCCGGATGCCGTCTTGGTTTTGGGGTCCCAAGCGTTGGTGGAGCACTTTTTCATCTTTTTATTAAATCTAGTCATCGTCATGATAAGAGGAGCCGCGCATTTTGGGCACTTTTCATCAAGCGTCTCGGGTTCAAAAGGTAACCATTTTACAAAATCACAACCCTCAGTTTTACCTGTCTCTTTGCTCCACACACTGGTTGAGCATCTCTGCAGGCGTTTACCTGATTTAGTTGTGATAACTTCCGAAAGGGCGGAACCGCATTTGGGACAGTTTTTTGAGTCTTCCATATGTGTATACGATAATAATAAATAATAAAAAGCGCAAGGGCGTATAAGCCACAATTACATCAGTATATACTATTCTGAAGCTTTTTTATTGATGAATATACTCTTGTTTATTTAGCCTCATTTTATTTATATACTCCCTGCCTATGTGCGATGGTCACGATGTATGTAGTCTTTTGTGATTCGTTCGTGTAGTAGAGTATCCGATACGGCCATACACGCAATGACCTTAGTTCTGAAAAGTTACCCGAGAGTTTTTTTCCGGCATTGGGATCTTGTTCAAGCACGGTGATTTTTCTCCTAATCTTTTTCTGTTCTACTTTGGGAAGCTTACCATACTGTTTGATGGCTTCAGGAGTTAAGATGATTTTCATGCGATCAAGTTAGATCTGATAATGAGACACCCTTGCCTTTTTTTGCTTGTTTTAATCCACGCAATATGCTTTCTTTTGCTCCAGGAATAGACAAGATTTCGGCTGTTTCCTCAAGTGATTCCAATTCTTCAGCGCTTACAAGAGTGGCTTTAGGTTGACCATTTACCGTGATAATAATTCGACCCATGGTATTGCTGACTTGAGTAACAAGCTCGGGAAGATTCGCCCGTACATCTGAAATAGATATAAGATTATTCATATCTTCTTAGTGTACAACATTGTGTACAATCTGTCAAGAGGTATGCTGTGTGTCATCCCAACGTTTCTTTGTCATTCCCGCCCTCCGATTCGGAGGGGGAATCCAGTCTATAATTACTCTCGATTGAATTTTTTAGTATACTACCATTATGCTCAAGATATTATTTGGTGTCTTTATAGCTCTTCTCGTTGGTATTCTTGCAATCATCCTCATCCCTCTCACCGCCCTTGGCCTCGTACCCGGTCTCTCCCCCCTTTTTGGTGCAAGCGCGAAAGATTTTGGGATTAAAGTCACAAAAGAAGATTCCTTCGCCGCCCATGCAAAGGCAGGTATTGAAATCGTATCGCTCGCGAAAAATACTGATCCAAACAAAGACTTTACTCTTGAGGGAAGAAAAGACACCTCCTTCACTCTTGATAGTAAAGAACTTACCGCGTTCACGAACAACCGACCTTGGATTAAATACCCGATAAAAAATGTACAGGTCAGGATTGATAAGGATGGTACGATTGAAAGCTCGGCAACGTTGATAGTCTCACGTGTTATGCCGTTTGCGGTTGCACTTGGCTATTCAGAAAGTCAGATTAAAGATGCCATGAAAAAATTCAGTATCCCCCCTTTTGAGGTACCCGTGTATGTAAAAGGGAAAGGATCTGTTCTGAATGATGTGGTAAGCATAAATGCCCAAATCATCAAAATCGGGGCTATTCCGGTACCGGGTGATATCGTGAAGCAAATAAATAAAGGCGCCGAGCCAGTGTTGGATGACATCATCCAAAAACATAGTGCTTCTTTCCACGCAGAGACTCTCAATTTTGCAGATGGTAGGATGATCTTCAAAGGCACCGTCCCGAGGAAACAATACGTCATGACGGAGTAAAATTTTGAATAACCTGGCAACCTCGCAGGTTGCCAAAGGGGACGCTATTGTATTTGATATAATCAATTTATACAAAAGAGGCTTTATATAAGCCAAGTGGTGTTATTATCAATTTTACAAGTTTATTATTATGAAAATTAAAAATAAAACCGCTATCGTTACGGGTGCAAGTGAAGGCTTAGGAAAAGAAATTGCTTTAAAATTAGGAAACGAGGGGATGAATTTAGCGCTTATTGCAAGAAACAAAAAAAAACTAAAACAGTTACAAAAACAAATAAAGGGAGTCAAGATAAATATTTACCCTTGCGATCTAAAAGATCTTAACCAAATAAAAAAAACTGTACAGGAAATTATTAACGACTTTTCATCAGTTGATATTCTTTTAAACATTGCTGGTATTTGGCAGAAAAAAATGCCTATTGAAGAATTAGATGAACAGGTGATTGAAAATGTCATTGCTACCAATTTAACCGGACTCATTCATATGACAAGATTAATTATTCCTCACTTAAAAAAACAGGAAGAAGCGGTAATCGTAAACGTATCTTCAAGTAGCGGAGTAAAAGTAAATATAGGTCAATCAGTTTATTCCGCAACTAAATGGGGCGTAAGAGGCTTAACTGATGTCATTAGGGAGGATTTAAGAGATACGAATATAAAAGTTGCTGGTATATACCAAGCCGGAGTAAAAACCGATATGTTTTTCAAAACAGGAGAAAAATTTGGTGAAGGCGTATATGAAAAATTTATGAACCCAAAAGACCTTGCAAATATAATTACCTTTATGCTATCTCAACCACCACATATTTGGATAGAGGAAGTAAGAGTAAATTATAAATAGATTTAATTCTACTTTACTTCTCCCGTAATCTTTCCCGCCTCAATAAACTTATTTTTATAAAGCCCTTGTTCTTCCTTATTGAATAATGTAATCAGTTCAAACTCTATTTGTGTTTTTTTATCTTTTACCAATGCGCTGTGCGCAACTGCATATCCGTAGAAGTTCCATTCTTTATCTATGAGAAGTATTGCGATGTGCAGAGGAAATGCTCGTTCACGTTCAAGAGTAACAGTATATTTCTTATTTAATGTTAACGCTTGAAAATCAAATCCTTCAGGCGGTCGAAGCAACGTATTTAGCTCAACGTAATAACCCATATATAAAAATATTATACCACAACGGGGGAGCGATGAAATGACCTCCTTCATCTATTACATTTTGGAACTCTTGAAGAGGGAATAGGCTATTAAAAGGGCCTATCTCATGTATAATATCAAATGAAATGGGGAAAGAAAATGTTATAAAAACAAATATTTTGAGGATGGAAGGAACACATGGGCTTACTCCCATACATGTTACTATTACTATCGGAAATATTGTTCAGGGACTTCTAAGCAAATTTGGCAATTTAAGTCAAAAAACTATTGAGGCAAGAGTTTGCGCTTGTTGTTCGCTTAATGATGGTGCGTGTCAACGAAGAAGGACGAGTGAGGGAATTAGGTTTACTCTACCTGGAGGAGTTGATCCAAAGAAAGCATTTTGTCTCCATAAACACGTGATACATCGTTGAACGTTTCTTAAATACTATCAATTCACCCCCATGTCATCCTCGGGCTTGGCCCGGGGATCCAGTCTAAAAATACAACTACTGGCGGTAAAAACTAATTATTATTTCTTCCCCCACCTTCGGGCACGTCTCAGCCTTTATATATCCTGCCGCGCTTGCTTCCTTCTCCGTGCAAAACCACTGCTCGCCCAAATCTTTTTCAATTTGTACAAACTGATACTGCGCGCAATTGGAAAGATAATATAGTTTGCGTCCCGAAGTCCTTTTATTTTCCAGGTTCCCTTTTATGATGCATTTTGGATTATCCGCATTTTTTGTTTGCAGGCAGAGTTCGCTATATATTCCCTTCTTTCCATCTTTTGCTTGCCGAGATACTTCCTTCAATTTTGCAGTTTGTGAGGTTGCGTCCGAATGATATCGCGCCCAACCCGAGGCCAGCATCTGTTCATTCACCTGCACATCTTCAACGATGAGAAATGCCATCGCCCGCCCCATCTGGTCCGGAATTTGCTCGTCTATCTTGACCATTTTGTTTAATACCAGAGATGAGAGTAGTTCAGTTGCTTGTTTTCCTCCACAGTATTTCGGTTCAGGCGCGTCCATCTGCCGCAACCGTAGTCGCGTTTTGTTCTCGAGTACCACCGTATCTCCGTCTATCACTCCGATGACTTTTACCAGATTTGCTTGCTTTTGTTGATATATTGTATAACCAAGAAAAAGGTTTAATGTTAATGAAACCAAGAATCCCACTCCCCCCATTATCCGGAGAAAATTTTTAAACATAATTTATTTTAATAAAATTAATCCGATGAGAGTAATTATGGACGCAATTATTTTCCGTTTGATATATTTCCTCTCTTTCAGGAATAGGAAAGCCAGGATGATTATGATGACTCCTGACGATCTTACAAATGGAGCCAGAAGTGAGACCTTTGCTCCTCCTTGGAGCGCCAGATAATAGGTGGCTGATTGAGTAGTCCAAAAAAAACTATAGAGGATAATCTTCGGCCCGTTCCATCTATCTTTTAAGATGGCAAATGTCTTTATTCTCTTCGGAAAGATAGCGAGGAGGACTAATGCGACGAAAAACGAAGCAATGCTGAGATACGAAAATGAATCATACTGCCTGATGACTATGGTGTCCATCATAATCGCAACACTTGAGACAAATGAAGAAATTATGATGAGTATTATCCCTTTTTTTGATTTGAACGAAAGGTGTTCAAATATAATCAGGCAAGAACTAAGCACGATCAAGAATATTCCCACAATTTGAATTGTACTTATTTTTTCATGGAAAAATATTATTCCTAATATAACTAAGAAGAAAATACCCAGTGATGATAAGATGGCCACCTCCCCCGCGCCCAACAGTTTGACTCCTTTGAAATAGATTACCGTCCATAATGCCCATAAGAGGACTGCCGCGGCAAATGGAAAAAATAGCTTATCAATGGGAGGCAAGTAAAATCTTCCTATCATGAAAGAAAATATAAATGACATCACGGAGAGAAGAAAAGTGAATACGATCGAGAACCCTATTGGGTCACTTTCATCATCCTTGAGCATTGCACGGCTGATGATATTGGCAATTGAAACCGCGAGAGTACAGATAGTAGCTAATATATACCAAGGCATAATATAAGGAAATTTTATCATAAACACATCTCAAGACACTAAGTTTACACATCTAAGGGGCTTTGTTGCATGAATAACTTTTGTCATAAAAGTCTACGTAATTGGTATTG